>NZ_JABUMQ010000065.1:0-38261 GCF_013336645.1 Myxococcus sp. CA039A
CCTCCACGCCATCCACCCGCCCCACCACGCCCTTGCCGGTGTCCGAGCGGAAGTCCTCCACCGCCGTCAGCACCGCGCCGCGCTCCTTCGCACCGGACACAATCGCCTCCGCCAACGGGTGCTCGCTGCCACGCTCCAGGCTGGCGGCCAACCGCAACAGCGTCGCCTCGTCGAAGCCCTCCGAGGGAATCACGGACACGAGGCGCGGCTTGCCCTCGGTGAGCGTTCCCGTCTTGTCCACCACCAGCGTGTCCACCGCCTCCAGACGCTCCAGCGCGGCGGCGTCACGGATGAGCACCCCCGCCTGCGCGCCCCGCCCCGTGGCCACCATGATGGACATGGGCGTGGCCAGACCCAGCGCGCACGGGCACGCGATGATGAGCACCGCCACCGCGTTGACCAGCGCATGCGCCAGCCGAGGCTCCGGCCCCCACACACCCCACACCACCGCCGTCACCACCGCCACCACGATGACCACCGGCACGAAGACCGCAGCCACCTTGTCGGCCAGTCGCTGAATCGGCGCGCGGGTGCGCTGAGCCTCGCTCACCCGCTGGACGATGCGCGACAGCAGCGTGTCCTTCCCCACCCGCTCGGCCCGCATCACCAGCGAGCCCGTCCCATTCACCGTGCCGCCCGTCACCTTCGCGCCCGAGGACTTCTCCACCGGGAGCGACTCGCCCGTCACCATCGACTCGTCCACCGCGCTGGCGCCCTCGAGCACCTCACCGTCCACGGGCACCTTCTCGCCCGGCCGCACCCGCAGCCGGTCCCCTGGATGCACATGCGCCAGCGGCACGTCTTCTTCATGCCCGTCGTCACGCATCCGCCGAGCCACCGGCGGCGCCAGGCTCAGGAGCGAGCGCAGCGCACCCGACGTCGCGTGGCGCGCCCGCAACTCCAACACCTGCCCCAGGGCCACCAGGGTGATGATGACGGCGGCGGCCTCGAAGTAGAGGGGCGCCGTGCCGCCATGTCCCGTGCGCAGCCCTTCCGGCAACACATGCGGGAAGAGCGTGGCGAAGACGCTGAAGGCATACGCCGCGCCCGTCCCCAGGGCGATGAGCGTGAACATGTTGAGGTGCCGGTTGCGCACCGACGTCCAGCCGCGCTGGAAGAAGGGCCAGCCGCCCCACAGCACCACGGGCGTGGCCAGCACGAGCTGCGCCCAGGCCAGCACCGAGGCCGGCACCGCATGCTGCACGGGCTGTCCCGGAATCATGTCCGACATCGCCAGCACCAGCAGCGGCACCGTGAGGCCCATGCCGACACGGAAGCGCAGCCACATGGACTTCAGCTCAGGGTCCGGAACGTCCTCGGGCAGCACGGTGCGAGGCTCCAGCGCCATGCCGCAGATGGGGCAGCTCCCCGGCCCGTCTCGCACCACCTCCGGGTGCATGGGGCACACGTATTCGACGCGCGTCTCCGGGACGGAGAGCGTCTCCGGCTCCAACGCCATGCCGCACTTCGGGCAGGCCCCCGGGTGGTCCTGACGCACCTCCGGGTCCATCGGGCACACGTACATCGTCCCCGGCGCGGCGGGCGGCTCCTCCTGCTTCTCGGCGGGAGGCGCGAGGAAACGCGCCGGGTCCGCGCGGAAACGCTCCCGGCACTTCGGATTGCAGAAGGAGAAGGTGTGCCCCTCGTGCTCCAGGCTGCCGCCCTTGGGAGCCAGGGGGTCCACCTTCATCCCGCAGACAGGGTCGACCACGTGAGTCCCCTCGCCTGGAGGCAGAGGGGGCGTCGGATGCGAGTGATGATGCGAGCCCGGGTGGGAGTGGCGGTTCATGGTGCGTCTCTCCTTTCACCCAGGCCAACGAGATACCCGGCCAGCTCTTACAGGTGACTTTTCGAAAGAATGCGCACCCCGAGTGGCCCAGGTGTCCACCGACGGCGAATCAGCGCCGGGCCAGGGGGCCGCCGAGCGCTCCCTGGCTCACTTCGGCGGCTCGTTGTAGCCCGCGTCCCCGTAGGGCTTCAGGCGCTCCAGCCAGAGGTTCTCCAGCACCTGGAGCTCCGCCTTCAGGTCCACGCCCGGCTCCTTGGGAGGCTCCAGCACGTCGAGCACCTCGAAGGAGAAGCTGTCCGCGCCGTCGCGCCTCCAGTCCTCCAGGAGCGCGGGGATGCGAGGCATCCCGCTGGTCAGCTCGAAGCGGATGCGGTTGAGCATGCCGGGGGCATTGAGGCTCGATCCCACCAGCACCTTCCCGTTGGCGCGATTGCGGACCGCATACACGCCCATCGGCGGGGGCTTCTCCTTGTACTCGCGCTTCAGGTCCGAGCGTCGCGCTCGGCTCGAATCCGTGGACGACATGGCGGACTTCCTTGGGTGAGGAGGGGACAGTGATTCGGCGGCGTCATCGCCGCACAGCTTCAGCAGGCGTTGCTCCAGTCGCGCATGCGCCTGCGCATCCAGCGGCTCCAGCCAGTTGGGCCCCGCCAGCTTCCAGTCGACGTCGGAAGGGTCCAGGCCCAGCGCGGTCAACACCGCGGACTGGCAGATGAAGAACTGCTCTCGGAAGGGGAAGAGATGACCTCCCGAGACACGCAGCGAGGCGACGGCCTCTTCGTACGTGGCGAACCAGTGGTTGAGGAAGTGGGGGCCCACGCGCTCCAGGAGCCGCTCGAAGTCGACCCGAGGCGCGTCCCGAGCCTCCAGCGCGTGCTTCAGCTCGCTCCAGGTGGCGTACCCCTGCTCCCGAGCGATGACGGCCAGCACGTGCTTGCGCTGCACCGACTCCCGACGCGCGAGCACCTCGCCCAGCGGCAGTCCCGCGAAGACAGGCAGCGCCCGCAGTCGCTCGGCGGCCCGCGTCGCTCGCGCCGGGTCTGTCGAGCCCAGCTCCTTGAGCAGGAGCGAAGCGCGGACCTTGCACTCGTGGAGGGAGAGGAGCTCGGCGGCGGGTGAGACGGTTCCCATGAAAAGTCCCTCGTTGGCGGCCCCACCCGTGTCACGGGCCGTGGAAGGAACTCATCGGAAACTGTGGGCCTGCCGGGAGAAACGAGGGTGACGTCGTCTTTTCGGGAAGGCGCCCCTCGGCACCTCTGTGAAGAGTTAACGGCGGGGGCGGAACTTCGGCAAGGGCTTTCTCTCGCGCCGCGAGCGCCCCGCCCACCGCCTGCTCAGGAGCGTGCCTTGCACGAACAGTCCAGGCAGCCGTGCGCCGCGCAGGAGCCGCAGCTCCGCTCCAGTTGCTTCTTGAGGGCCTGCCTCGCCCGATGCAGTCGCACGCCCGCGTTGTTCGGAGTGATGCCGGCCTCGCGCGCCACGTCGGGCACGGCGCGCTCCTCCAGGTCTACCTTGCGCACCAGCTCCGCGTACTCCGGCTTGAGGGTGGGCAGGAGCGCTCCCACACAGGCACAGACGGTCTGCTTCAGCTCGGGGTCTTCGGAGGGCTCCTCGGCTTCGCGGGCCTCGCGCGCCAGGGCACGCCCTTCCACCTGCTGATGACGGCGGTGGTCCACCAGGGCGTTGCGCAGGAGCCGGTAGAACCACGTCACCGCGCCCTCGGGCTCCGGCAACGTCTCGCCTCTCTCCAGTGACTTCACGAAGGCGGCCTGGAGGATTTCCTCGGCCGTCGCGCGATTGCCCACGCGGCGCTCCACGAAGGCCAGGAACTGGCGATGGTTCTCCACCAGCGCGCGCGTCACCGCGTCGCCGTCCTCCCGTGTCGCCTCGACGCCCGTATGTCCGGTCTCACTCATTGAACCACCAGCATGCCCTTCATCATCTGCATGCCGCAGGTGAAAGGGAACGCGCCGACCTTGTCCGGCGTGAAGCTCACCACGGTCTCCGACAAACCAGGCAGGGGACGCTGGATGCCGAAATCGGGGATGAGCAGCTCGTCACCGCACCCACCGGAGTCCTTGCGCACGAAGCGCAGCCGCGCGGGCACGCCCTGCTTCAGCGTGACCTCGCTCGGCTGGTAGCCACCCTGCACGGTAATCGTCACCTCCTGCACCGCGTCGCCCTTCGCCTCCGGGGACTTCGAGGACGGCTTCGGCGCGTCCATGGGCGTCAGCAGGAAGCCGATGAAGTACTCGGGGTCTTCGGGCAGGGGCAGGCGCACCGTCACTTCGCGCTCGGCGTCCGCCGCGGGGAGCGTTCCCGTCAGGAAGGTCCCTCCCCCCTCGGGCACGAGCGGCGCGGACACACCGCCCACCTCCACCGTGCCCTTGCGGCCCGCCAGGGGGAGCGGCTGGCGGAAGGCATCGGTCACCCACACCCGCACCTCGCCGGACCGCAGGGACACCACTTCCAGATGCGTGTCTCCGCTCATGGCCACGACACCGCCATGGAACGGCGTGTGGTCATGCTCCAGGGCCACGGCCTCGGCCACCACGCGACCCTCGGCCTCGGTTCCCTTCACGTGGACGCGCTGGCCCACGCGAGCCCCCAGCAAGGTCTTCACGTCCTGTCCCGGAGAGGCGAGCACGAGGGCCGTGGCGCCCCCCTCCTTCTCCAGCGAGTACACGCCGCCCTGCTTCGCGCAGGCCTCGGCGCTCAGTCCCACGGCGGGTGGCGTCGGGCACGGAGCCAGGCGGAGCGTCCCCACGATTCCACCGCCGTGCCCATTCGCCTCCAGGTGCGCGGCGAAGCGAGCCACCTCCGGCTTCCCGTCCCGCACCACCGTCACCACCATGGCCAGGTGGTCATCGGCGTGCTCCGGCCCTTGCCCCGACAGGTGGTCTCCCGAAGGCGTCAGCACGATATTCGGATAGCCCCCCTTCGCCACCTTCACGGAGCCCGTGGCACCCGCCACCGGACGAAGTGCCAGCGCGTCGTCCAACAGGTACACGCGATAGCCACCGCCACGCGTGGTCACCAACTCCAGGTGTCCTCGGGGCGTGGACTCCACCTGTCCACCGTGAGGCGCCGCGTGGGCGTGGGCCTGCCGCGCGGAGTGGGCCACCTCGGTCGGCGTGGGCTCGGGCGCGGGCGCGTCTTTCTTGCTGCATCCGACCACCAGCCCCGCCGCCGCGAACACCGCGATGATTCTCTGTCCCATCGAACGCACCCTGTCTCCTCAATCCAATGCCACGCGAGGCCCGGTCATCAGCCCGCGCGCGCGAGTCGCTCTCCCTCGGGCTTCGGCCCGGGGAGCGTCAGGTCATCTTCGGCGCGCGCCGCGGCCTTGCGCGCCAGGTAACGCTCCAGGGCCGGACGCCCGAAGCGGTAGAACACAGCCGGGGTGACGAGCAGGTCCAGCAGCGTGGAGCTGATGAGCCCGCCGAGGATGACGGTCGCCACCGGGTGCAGGATTTCCTTGCCCGGCGCCCCCGAGGCGAGCGCCAGCGGCACCAGGGCCAGTCCCGCCGTGAGCGCCGTCATCAACACCGGCACCAGTCGCTCCAGCGAGCCGCGCAGCACCAGCTCGCGACTGAACACCTCGCCCTCCTGCTCCACGAGGTGGAGGTAGTGCGAGATGAGCATGATGGTGTTCCGACTGGCGATGCCGCACAGGGTGACGAAGCCCACCAGCGTCGCCACCGACAGCGGTTGGCCGGTGAGCACCACCGCCGTCACGCTGCCCACCAACGCGAGCGGGATGTTGAGCATCACCTGCGCCACCAGTCGCACCGAGCGGAAGTGGGCGTACAGCACCAGGAACATGCCCGCGAGCGACAGCAGCGACAGCAAGGCGATGAGCCGCGTGGCGGACTGCTGGCTCTCGAACTGCCCCTCGTAGGAGAGGAAGGTCCCGGTCGGCAGCGTCACACTCGCGGCCACGCGCTCGCGGACCTCTTCCACCGCGCTGCCCAAATCACGCCCGGCCACGTTGGCCATGATGACCACGCGTCGCTGGAGGTGGTCATGGTGGATGACATTGGGGCCCCGTGACTCCACCACATCGGCAATCGCGGCCACGGGCACACGCGCGCCGGACGGCGTGTCGACCAGCGCCCGGCGAAAAGCCTCCGCGTCAACGCGCGCGCGTTCTTCGTACCGCACCAGCACGTCGAAGGTGCGCTGTCCCTCCAGTACCTGCCCCACCACCACGCCGTTGAACGCCTTCTCGAGCTGCTCCGCCATGGCCCCTGGCTGCACTCCCAGCCGCGCCGACTCCTCGCGCTTCAGGCGCACCTGAAGCTGGGGAATCAACGTCTGCTGCTCCACCTGGAGGTCCACGACACCGGGCACCTGGGCCATGACCGCGCGGACCTCTTCCGCCTTGCTCCGCAGCGCATCCAGGTCCTGGCCGAAGAGCTTCACCGCCACCTGCGCGCGGATGCCCGACAGCAGATGGTCCAGGCGGTGGGAGATGGGCTGCCCCACGGACACGGAGAGGCCGGGCAGCACCGCCAGTCGCTCGCGGAGGTCGGCCAGCACCACGTCGCGAGGTCGGCCCCCTTCCTTGAAGTCCACATCCAGCTCCGAGTAGTGCACGCCCTCCGCGTGCTCGTCCTGCTCGGCGCGGCCCGTGCGTCGCCCCACCGTCTTCACTTCCGGCACGGAGGCGATGAGCCGCTCGGCGAGCAACCCGAAGCGGTTGGACTCCTCCAACGAGGTGCCCGGAGGCGCCAGCACATTCACCGTCGCGGTGCCCTCGTTGAACGGCGGAAGGAAGGAGCGGCCCAGGAAGGGCACCACCGCCACGGCGGCGAGCACCAGCAGCGTCGCGCCCACCAGCACGGGCTTCGGGTGGCCCAGGGCCACGTCGAGCACTCGCCGCGCTCGCGCCTTCAACCACCGCACCAGCGCTCCGTCGCCATGCTCCAGCAAGCGGCCCCGCGGCAACAGGTACGCGCACATCGCCGGGGTCACGGTGAGGGACACGAGCAGCGAGGCGAGGATGGACACCACATAGGCCACGCCGAGCGGCGCGAAGAGTCGTCCCTCGATGCCACCCAGGGCGAACAACGGGAGGAACACCAGGACCACGATGAGGGTGGCGAAGACGATGGAGCCTCGCACCTCGGCGGAGGCGCGGTAGATGACGCGGAGCGCGGGCTCCGGCGTGTCCTTCGCGCGGTTCTCCCGCAGGCGTCGATAGACGTTCTCCACATCGACGATGGCATCGTCCACCAGCTCGCCCACGGCCACGGCCAGTCCGCCGAGCGTCAGCGTGTTGATGGACAGGCCAAACGCGTTCATCACCAGCGCGGTGATGACGAACGACAGGGGAATCGCGGTGAGCGTTATCGCCGTGGTGCGCAGGTTGACGAGGAAGAGGAACAGCACGACCACGACGAGGAGCGCGCCGTCTCGCAGCGCCTCCACCACGTTGCCGACAGCGGCCTGGATGAAGTCCGCCTGTCGGAAGAGTGTCTCCACCCGCACGTCGTCGGGCAGCGTGAGCCGGAGGTCCTTCACCGCCGCGTCCACCTGCTCCGTGAGCGCCAGGGTGCTCGCGCCGGGCTGCTTCTGCACGGCGAGAATGACCGCGGGCCGCCCATTCATTCCGCCGTCACCGCGCTTCACCGCGGGCCCCACGTCCACTTCCGCGACCTGGGAGAGTCGCACGGGCACGCCCTCGCGCACCGCCACCACCGTCCCGCGCAGGTCCTCCACGGAGGCGCTGCGCGCGAGGTTGCGGACCAGGTACTCACGCCCACCCTGGTCCACGAAGCCGCCCGTGGTGTTGCCCTGCGAGAGTCCCGCCGCGCGCTCCACGTCCTCGAAGGTGAGACCGAATGACAGCAACTTCTCCGGTGCCACGCGCACCTGGAACTGCTTCACCCCGCCGCCCAGCACCGTCACCTGCGCGATGCCCGGAATGGTGAGGAGCCGCTGACGCAGCACCCAGTCCGCCAGGGAGCGCAGCTCCAGCGGTGACGTGCGGCCTTCCTCGCTCTGCACGCCGAGCAGGAGGATTTCTCCCATGATGGAGGACACGGGCGTCAGGTGGGGCGCCACGTCACGCGGCAGTCGCTCGCTCGCCACCTGGAGCCGCTCGGAGACGAGCTGTCGGTCCAGGTAGATGTCCGTGCCCCAATCGAACTCCACGTAGACGATGGACAGACCCACGCCCGAGGACGAGCGCACGCGCTGCACTCCCGGCGCGCCGTTCATCGCCGTCTCGATGGGCGTGGTGATGAGGGTCTCCACCTCTTCGGGAGACAGGCCGCCCGCTTCGGTCATCACCGTCACGGTGGGACGGTTGAGGTCCGGGAACACGTCCACGGGCAGACGCGTGACGGCCCAGCCGCCATAGAGCAGCACCGCCACGGCCGCCAGCACGACGAACAGGCGGTGGCGAAGCGAGAAGAGGATGACGTGGTCGAGCACTACCGCCCTCCCCTGGCCAACCTCAACGCCGCCACCCCGGTCACCACGACCCGCTCACCGGCCTGCAAGCCCTTGAGTACGGCGCGCCACGCACCGTCACTGCCACCCAGCACCACGGGCCTCAGCTCGAAGGCCTCTGGCGCGGTGTGGACGAAGACGAAGGTCCGCCCCTCCTCCTCCACCACCGCGTCCTTCGGCACCGCCAGCGCGTCCTTCTGGCCCCCTTCTCCGAGGGCCACATCCACGAACATGCCCGGCCGCAGTCGACCGTCGCGGTTGTCGACCTCGAACAGTACGCGCACGCTGCGCGTCGACTCGTCCACCATCTGCCCCACGTGGTAGGGCCGCGCGGGGAAGTGCTGGCCCGCGTAGGCGGGCGTGGTCACCAGCGCGCCCGTGGTGCCCTCCGCGCGCGCCACGTCTCCTTCGAACACCCGCGCCTCCACCCAGAGGACGGAAGAGTCCAACACCGCGAAGAGGGCGCGGGACGGGTCCACCTGCTCGCCCACGGATGCACGGGCCTCCACCAGCACTCCGTCGATGGGCGAGACGAGCGAGAAGCGCGCGGTGCCCTGCCCCTGTCGTGCGCCCGCGAGCACGTCTCGCGCGGACTTCGCTCGGCTCCACTCCTGTTCAGCCGTGTTCACCGCGAGCCGCGCCTGTTGGACTTCCTTCTCCGCCACCACGCCCTGAAGGGACTCCAGGCGCGTCAAATCCCGACGGGCCTGCTCCAGGGCCGCCTGCGCGCGTACGGCCTCCGCTTCGGCCTGGAAGTGACTGGTCGACAGCCCCGTGGACTCCGATGTGGACAGGCTCTGCTGCACCAGCGCGAGCACCTCACCGCGCTTCACGCGCTGACCCACGAGCGGCACGGTGCCATTCGCGGCGAGCACCCGGCCCGACACGGGCGCGGACACCTGTGCGAAGCGGTCCGTGCGCGGCACCACCTTCCCCGGGGTCACCAGGCGCGACTCCAGGGAGCGCACCGCCGCTCGCTGCGTCCGGACTTCGAGCAGGAACTGTGTCTCCTTCGGTACGGTGAAGGCGGTGCCAGCGACGATGGGCTGCTGCGCCGCCGCGGGCTTCCCGTGTTGCTCTCCTGCGTGCGCCAGGACGAGGGGACTCGTGAGGAGCAGCGTGAGCGACAGCATCCCACGAGCAGTGAGGGAGACAGCAGACCCGCTCATGACCGCACCTTCTTGTGTCGGTTCATCCACCACGCACCCGCCACCAGCAACAGGACGATGCCACCCGTGGCACTCCAGCCCAGGGGCCCGCGCAAGCCAGGGCCGGCATCGGTGGCGTCGTGTTCCGAGGACAGATGCACCGTCCCCAGCGCCAGCACGTCCAGGTCGTTGCCACGAGTCACGGTGACCACCGCCGCCAGCTCCGCTCCGGGCAGAAGCTCCGCGTCGGCCACGTAGACGCCGGGGGACTCCAGCTTCGGCGCCAGCGTCTGCACGGTCGACCCGGTGAGGGTGAGTTCCAGATGGGCGCTGCTCACCGGCGCGTTCGTCTCCACGTCCGCGACCCACAGGCGAACAGGCGTCTTCGCGGCCTCTGAATGCTCCGGGTGCTTGAGCACCACCTCGAACACCTCTCCCGTGGCGGAGAGGACATGCCAGGCCTCACCCGGCACCGACGCGGTGGCGGTGTCTCCGTGGGCCGCGCCCTCATGCGCCAGGGCTGGCAGCGACATGCAGGCCATCAACACCCACCACCGCGCTGCCCTCATCGCGACACCTCGTGCGGAAGCAGGGCGGCTCGTCCCTGCTTCTCGCCGCATCTGGGTCGCGAACCCGAGCCGTTCATCGGTCCTCATTCCGGCACCTCGCCCGTAGGCATCCGTCCCACCGAGCGCAGCAAGGCCGTGCGCGCACGTGCCAGCGCCGCCGCCGCATCCACCGCGTCCGCCGAGGCGGCGAAGGACCTGTCCCTGGCGAGCAACAACGCGTCCAGTCCCAGTTGCCCCGCCTCGTAGGCACGGCGCACCAATTCCAGATTTCGGTCCACCGAAGGACGCACCGACATCAAGGCCGTGTGCGCGGCTCGCGCGGCCTCGAACGTCGTGCGTGCCACGGCCTGCTCTGACTCCACCTCACGCGTTCGCGCGATGCGCTCCGACTCACGCACCTTGTGTCGAGCCCGAGCCTGCGCCAGTTCGCCCTGGTTGCGGTCCCACAACGGCAGCGGCACCGACAGTCGGGCGATGAGCAGGTGTTCGGTGTGCAGGTCCGTGAAGGCACCGTGGGCTTCCGGCCGACGCTCACGCTCGTAGCCCAGGGACAGCGTGGGATTGGGGATGCGCTCGCGGCGCAGCAGGTCCACCTCGGAGCCCGCCGCCGTCACCTCCGCGCGCGCGGCCACCAGGGTCGGCTGTTCGCCCGTCAGTTCCGACGGCAGGGCGTCCGTCGCCGAGTCGAGGAGGGAGACCGTGAGCGGCGCGTCCGCCGGACGTCCCAGTCTCCGATTCAGCTCGACGCGAGCCGCCTGCGCCTCCGCGTGGGCCTGTGCGACCCGAGCCTCCGCGCGGGCTCGCTCCAAGGTCGCGGCATTGCGTTCCAGCTCCGACACGTCACCCGCGGCGAAGCGGCGCACCGTGGCGGTCTCCATCTCCCGGGTCAGCTCCAGCGCCTCGCGAGCCAGCGAGGAGCGAGCTTCGCGCCGCTCCAACTCCACCGCCGCATCCACCGCGCCCGACGAAGCACTCAGCATCGCGGCCTGACGCCGCGCACGCGCCGCCTCTTGAGCAGACCTCGCGCGGTCCAGTCTCAGGCCGCGCTGTCCGGCGACCTCCAGCATCTGGCTCAGCACGACTTCCGTGCGCTGCTCACCTTGTGCGCCCGTGAGGGCATCACTGACGACCGCGACCTCGAGGGAGGGATTGTTTCGAAGCCAGCGGCCGTCCGCCGCGCGAGTTCCCTCGGCACCTTCTTCCTCGGCGCGTGCCGCCGCGACCTCGGGACTTCGAGCCACGGCCTCCGACGCCACGCGCGCCAGCGGCCACGCCTCCAGGGGCGAGGCAGCCAGCACGAGCGACAGGGCAGCGGGCACGAGCAACATGTCCACGTCCCAACGCAAGTCGCGTACCCAACCCGAAGGCCAAGGATTCCAACAAGTTGGGCACAAGTGAGGCCGCACCAGGTGTGACCATGTCCATCACACTGTGATGGGCCCGAGCGACCAGCGCTCCCAGTGGGGCGACCTGCTCAGCGCGTCGGCAGCTCGCGAAAGGAGATTCCTTCCAAGGCCAACCGATGCACCGCCTCCATGAACCGCTCGGTTCCCACAATCACCGTGGCGAAGTCGCCCACCCTGAAGAGGTCACGGTCCAGGGGCAAGGTCGCGGCGTCGAGGATGGGCTCCTCTGGCAGCCGGAGCCCGACCCGTCCGCAAGTCGAACACGGCGGAGGCAAATCCGGAGGAAGACAATCCGGGTGCAGCCGTCCGCGTGGTTCGATCTGAAGCTCCAGCAACGCTAGGGGTTCTTGTTGACGGAAGCGAAGCTCTGTTCGGCAGTCCACGAGTCCGCGCACGCCCTCCGCTTGAAGCGGCTCCAGCACTTCACTACGAACCAGCAGCAAGCTGTCGCCCAACCAGGCGAAGGCTGCGAACCTGCCGGAAGCAGTCCCCACCAGCGGGCCGAATGCCGTTCCAGGAGGCAACGTCGCGGTCGACGGTGCCAGCGGCCTCACTCGTTCTCGGAGACGTGCGAACTCAGGGAAGGGTTCGGGCCGGGCCTTCAAGAACTCGTCCTGGTCTGGCAGTCCGGACAGGTCGACCGCCGGATACTGGTGTCCCGAGGAACTCCAGGTCGCACCACACATCGTGCAGTGCGCGCCAGGAAGCCCCCACCTGTGCGCGGCGTTGAGGCCTCCGTTAAAGCGAGGCCAGAGTGACTTGTCCCACCTGAGTTCGAAGACGCGCATCACGCTCCCGGCCTGGAATGGTAGGGCTGAATGGGACCTCCCATGAGCTGGAATCGATAGATGAGCTCCCCTGCGTGCTTGAAGATCTCCTCGGGCCGCGCATCGTCGTTGCTCCGGATGAACTCCCGCCAGGCGTTGTTCCAAGCTCCTCCCGAGGGTCCTCCTTCGTGAATCCTTCTGTGGAGGTCTCGAGGAATGGGCATGGTGTAGTCGTGAATCTTGAGACCCTGGCGCTCGAACCACCGCGCCAGATCTTCCGCCTGGGGGAATATGTGGTGTTTCTCGAACCGGCCCCGAGGGAGCTGATGGGACGGTGGGATGACGCGTTCGGGGGCACCATTCCAATTCGGGAAGACCATGACGGCGCCCTTGGGGAGTTGCTGGGCACCGCCCCAGTTCCGTCGAGGCCCCATCCCGGGAGCCGCTGCCGCCGCTGGCGGACGTGACGGAGGAAAGCGCGCGAGTTCGACGTCGCTGGCCACATCCTCACACCGATAGAAACCGCACATGTCCCCCAGGCACAGGAGCGTGACACACCGGTCCAAACTCGGAGCGGAACACTCCACTTCCGTCCCACCCACCTCATGAGGGTCAGGAACGTGCTGCGCGGTGGAGCAAGCCAGCAAGTGCGCGGCAACCAGCAACCACAATGAGTCGCGAATGAGCGGCATATCTGGCGAAACCTAGCCGCAGTCGCGGTGTGAGGGATTGACAAGGCCCCGCATCCCGTTTATCTCGCGTGCAGCATCAAGAGCGGTACCGCTTCGGCGGTGGCCCGACAACCTGGAGACGGACCTCCAAGGTGTCCAAACGATGCGGCTCAGGGAGCAGGTGCTCCACGGGCAAACCAAGCGTCCGAAGCGAGGCAACTCCTCAGCTTCGGTGAGAGAGGACCTCCGTGGTTCCATCCACCTCCGCCGCATCCCCTCGCGCCACGCAGCGCCCCCGCCGCGAGAGCGCTCGAATGCGCCGCGCCCGCCACGTCACCGTCCCGCGAATGCGCGGGCCGCTACACGCCGGCTAGCGCTCCCACTCCGCTCCCATTCCCTTTCCTTCCTTCGTCCGTCGGCGCCCAGGCGCCGCGCTCGCTCGACGTGTGTCGACAGCGCGGCCTCGCGCCCTCTCATGTCTTCAGGGCCACGGCCCTCGTTCGAGGTTCGCAGATGAGCAGCAACTCCTTTCGGGTGATGAAGTTCGGCGGCTCCTCCGTGGGCTCACCCCGCCGGCTGCGCCAGGTCATCGAGCTGATTGGCAAACACTCCCGCACGGGCCCGCTCGCCGTCGTCGTCTCCGCGATGGGCGACACCACCGACTGGCTCCTGGAGGCCGCCGACCTCGCCACCCGCGGCGAGCTGGAGGGCTCGCTCACCGTGGTGGCCCGCATCGCCCACCTCGCCAAGACGAACGCCGCCGCGCTCCACCCCGCGCAGTCCACCACACTCGCCGCGCGCGTCGACCAGCTCCTCGCCCCACTCCAGCAACTCCTCCAGGGCATCTCCCTCACCCGCGAATGCTCCCCGCCTTCCAAGGACAAGGTCCTCTCCTTCGGTGAGATCATCTCCGCCACCCTCCTCGCCGAGCTGCTCAGGGCCGCGGGTACCGAGGCTCACTTTCGCGACGCCCGCCTGCTGCTCGTGACGGACGACACCTTTGGCACCGCGCGCGTGGATGTGACGCGGACCCGCGAGCGACTCCAATTCGCCACCGCTGAGTGGGGCACCACCGTCCCCGTCATCCCCGGCTTCATCGCCGCGACGCTGGACGGACGCACCACCACCCTGGGCCGCAACGGCTCCGACTACACGGCGGCCCTGGTGGCGCAGGGGCTGGGAGCCTCTGAAGTCACCGTGTGGACCGACGTGCTCGGGCTGCACACCGCCGACCCGGACCTCGTCAGCGACGCGTACCCCGTGGCGCACCTCACCCATGGCGAGGGCCTGGAGCTGGCCGCCGTCGGCGTCCGCATGCTGCACCCGCGCACGATGATTCCCCTCATCGAGGCCGGCATCTCCCTGCGCATCCGCAACACCATGCACCCGGACCACCCGGGCACGCTCATCGACGCCATCGGCTCGCGCGACGGGCAGCGCCCCACGTGCATCGCCACGCGCGAGGACCTGGCCCTGCTGGGAATCGAGGTGCGCAAGCTCTCCGACCAGTTCCAGCTCGGCGAGCGCGCCCTCTCCGCGCTGCGCGCCGCCCGCGTCACGGTGTGGATGACCGCCCAGTCCGCCAACGGCCAGTCCATCGCCCTCGTCGTCCCCCGACCCGATGCGCAGCGCGCCCGCAACGCCCTGGAAGCAGAGCTCGCGCAGGAGCTGGCGCGCCGTGAGGTGGAGCCGCTCGGCGTCCGCGAGCCGGTGACGCTCGTCACCCTGGTGGCCGAGGCGATGGGCCACGGTGTCAATGTGGCCGGCCGCTTCTTCAGCGCCCTGGGCGCGGTGGGCGTCGGCGTGCGAGCCAGCGCACAAGGCGCCAGCTCGCGCTCCATCTCCTGCGTGGTGGACGCGGAGGACACCGCCATCGCGGTGCGTACGACCCACGCCGCCTTCAACCTCGCCCATCAACAGGTCAGCCTCTTCCTGCTCGGCAAGGGCACCGTGGGAGGTCAGCTCCTCGCGCAGCTTCGCGCCCAGCAGGACCAGCTCCGCCAGCGGCACGGCATCGCGCTGCGCGTCGTCGGAATCGCCGACAGCCGACACACCCTGTTCGACCCGGCCGGCCTCGCCCTGGACGGAATCGAGGAGCAGCTCGCTCGCGTCGTCCGAGGTGAGCCTGGCACGCGCGCACTGGCGCCGCTGCTGGACGAGCTGCGCCGGCTGCCCGTGCCCATCCTCGTCGACTGCACGGCGGACGGCGACGTGGCCTCGCTCTACACGGAGGCGTTCCGTCGGAGCATCCACGTCGTGGCCGCCAACAAGAAACCGCTCGCCCTGCCCTGGAACGAGCGCGAGGCCCTGCTCGCCGAGGCGCGCCGTCACCACGTCGCGTACCACTACGAGACGACGGTGGCCTCCAGCCTCCCCGTCATCGACACGCTCGCCAACCTGGTGCGCACCGGCGACACCGTGCGCCTCATCACCGCGTCCCTCTCCGGCAGCGTGGGCTTCATCTGCAACGAGCTGACTGCCGGCGTCCCTCTGTCCACGGCCGTCCGCACGGCCCGCGAGCGCGGCTTCACCGAGTCGGACCCGCGCGAGGACCTGTCCGGCGCGGACGTGGCACGCAAGGCGCTCATCCTCGCCAGGGAGCTGGGCCTGTCGCTGTCACTCTCCGACGTCGCCCTGGAGCCCTTCGTCCCGGAGCCCTCGGACGCGGGCGATTCCCCCGAGTCCTATCTGCGAAGCCTCCGCGCACTCGACGCGGAGTACACACAGAAGGTGGAGCGCTGCCGACAGTCCGGCACGGTGCTGCGCTACCTGGCGCGCATCGACCCGACGCGGCTGGGCACCGACGCGCCCGTCATCCGCGTGGGACTCACCGCCGTCGAAGCGGGCCAGCCCGCCGCGGACCTGCGCGGCTCCGAGTCCTTCGTCTCCTTCACCACCACGCGACACAGCGAGTTCCCCCTCACCGTGCGCGGCGCGGGCGCAGGGGGCGCTGTCACGGCGTCGGGTGTGCTCGCGGATATTCTCCGCGTCTCCCAGACGCTTCGAGGCCGCTGAGCCTCGTCCACCCGGAAACAGGAGCCACCTCATGAAACTCGCCACAGCCCTCGTCCACGCCGGCACGCGCAGAGACCCGACCACCGGCGCGGTCGCGGTGCCCATCTACCATTCCGCCACCTACCAACACCCCGCGCTCGGGCAGTCCACCGGGTACGACTACTCGCGCACGAAGAACCCCACCCGCGCCGCGCTCGAAGACGCGCTCGCGGGCCTCGAAGGCGGCAACCGGGGCCTCGCCTTCTCCTCCGGCATGGCCGCGCTGCACTGCGCGCTCCAGCTCCTCGGCCCCGAGGACCACCTGGTCCTCACCGAGGACCTCTACGGCGGAACGTTCCGGCTGGTGGACAAGCTGCTCCACATCCCCCACACCTTCGTGGACACCACGCGGCTGGACGCGGTGCGCGCGGCGCTGCGTCCCAACACCAAGGCCCTGCTGGTGGAGTCGCCCACCAACCCGCTGATGAAGACGGCGGACCTGTCCGCGCTCGCGGACATCGCCCGGAAGGCGGGCGCGCTCCTCATCGTGGACAACACCTTCAACACACCGTTCCTCCAGCGCCCGCTGGAGCTGGGCGCGGACATCGTCGTCCACAGCGCGACGAAGTATCTGGCCGGACACAACGACGTCGTCGCCGGAGCGCTCGTGGTGAAGGACGCGGCGGTGGGCGAACGGCTCGCCTTCGTCCAGAACGGCATCGGCGCCATCCTCGGGCCGCAGGACTCCTACCTCGTGATTCGCGGGCTCAAGACGCTCGCGCTGCGCATGGAGCGCCACCAGTCCAACGCTCGCGAGGTGGCCGCCTTCCTGTCGAGCCACCCCCAGGTCGAGCGCGTCTACTACCCCGGCACGGGCGGGATGCTCTCCTTCGACGTCACCGACGCGGCCCTGGTGCCCCAGGTGCTCGCCGCCGTGCGCATCTGCCTCTTCGCCGAGTCCCTGGGCGGCGTCGAGACGCTCATCACCTTCCCCGCCACGCAGACCCACGCCGACATCCCCGTCGCGCGCAGGGAACAGCTTGGCATCACCGACCGACTGCTTCGCCTCTCCGTGGGTATCGAGGACTGCCATGACATCATCTCCGATTTGGCCCAGGCGCTCGAAGGGCGCTCCCAGCCCGTCGAACTTCGCCACGCGACTGCTGCACACGGGTCATGAAGTCGACCCGGTGACGGGCGCCGCCGCGGTGCCCATCTACCAGGTCTCCATGTTCGACCAGCCGGGTCTGGAGCACTCCGGCGAGTTCGACTACGCGCGCTCCGGCAACCCCACGCGCAAGGCGCTGGAGGGCGTGCTCGCGAGCCTGGACGAGGGCGCCGGGGCCTTCGCCTTCGGCTCCGGCATGGCCGCGCTGTCCACGGTGCTGATGCTCTTCAGCGCGGGGGACCACCTGGTCGTCACCGACGACTGTTACGGCGGCACGTACCGCGTGCTCACCCGGGTGTTCAGCCGCTTCGGGCTCAAGGCCACCTTCGTGGACACCTCGGACACGGACGCGGTGCGCGCCGCGTTCCGCCCCAACACCAAGGGGCTCCTCGTCGAGACGGTGAGCAATCCCTTCCTGCGCCGCACCGACGTCACCGCCATGTCCATCCTCGCGCGGACATATGGCGCGCTGCTCATCGTGGACAACACCTTCCTGTCCCCCTACCTCTCGCGTCCGCTCACCGAGGGCGCGGACATCGTCATCCACTCCGCCACCAAGTACCTGGGCGGACACAGCGACATCATCGCGGGCACCGTGGCGGTGCGGACGCCGGAGCTGGCGAAGGAGGTCTACTTCCTCCAGAACGCGGTGGGCGCGGTGCTCGGGCCGCAGGACTGCTTCCTGCTCCAGCGCGGCATCAAGACGCTGCAGGTCCGCATGGAGCGGCAGGTGCGCACGGCCGGGGCGCTCGCTCGCTGGCTCGGAGGCAGGCCGGAGATTCGAGAGGTCTTCTATCCAGGCACCGGCGCGGTGGTGTCCTTCCGACTCGCCCACGACTCGATGGCGGCGACGTTCGTGGACTCGCTGCGGCTGCCGCTGCTCGGCGTGTCGCTGGGCGCGGTGGAGAGCATCATCACCGTGCCGGCGAGGCACTCGCATGCCTCCGTGCCCGCCGCCGAGCGCGAGCGACGGGGAATCACCGACAGCCTCATCCGCTTCTCCGTGGGTCTGGAGGACCTGGAGGACCTGCAAGCGGACCTCGCGCTCGCGCTGGGCCGGGCCTTGAAGGAGGCCGCGTGAAAGGGAGGTCGGGTTGACAGTCTCCGGCGGATTGGTTACGTCCTGAAGCCGATGCTCTGCTTCGTCGCTCCGTTCGGGTCCTGTTGTCGCGGCATGTGTTGCCGCGTCACGACGGGTCCGTCCGTTCGAGCGTACTGAGCGTCTTTCGCGCGCAGGCGTGTCCGGCCCGTCCTCCCAGAAACCTGGAGACGGGCCGTTCCATTTTCCCCACACGCCGGGGCGCTGCATCGAAGTCCCGGCCCCAACCCCGAGACGCGGATGCCCAACAACATCTACCCCGACGTGACGCAGCTCATTGGCCGCACGCCCATCATCCGCCTGTCGCGCGTCGGAGGCCCTGACGCGGCCACGCTGCTGGCGAAAGTCGAGTCCTTCAATCCCGGTGGCAGCGTGAAGGACCGCATCGGTCTGGCGATGATTGAGGACGCGGAGAACAAGGGCCGCCTGCGTCCGGGCATGACGATTGTCGAGCCCACCAGCGGCAACACCGGCGTGGCCCTGGCCATGGTCGCCGCGGTGAAGGGCTACCGCATCATCCTCACCATGCCTGAGAGCATGAGCGTGGAGCGCCGCCGCATCCTGGAGGCCTATGGCGCGGAGCTGGTGCTGACGCCCGCGGCCAAGGGAATGAACGGCGCCGTCGAGGCGGCCGACGAGCTCATCAAGGAGCTGGGCGACAAGGGCTTCATGCCGCAGCAGTTCCGCAACCCGTCCAACCCGGAGATTCACCGGCGCACCACGGCGAAGGAGATTCTCGGAGACCTGGACGTGCGCAAGCTCGACGCCTTCGTGGCGGGCATCGGCACGGGCGGCACGATTACGGGCGCGGGCAGCGTGCTCAAGAAGGAGAACCCGTCCCTGCAGGTCATCGCCGTGGAGCCGCTGCGCTCGCCCCTGCTCACCCAGGGCAAGGCGGGGCCGCATCGCATCCAGGGCATTGGCGCCAACTTCGTGCCGGAGGTGCTGGACCGCTCCGTCTATGACGAGGTCATCGACGTCGCGGATGTCGACGCGTACCTCGCCGCGCGGGAGCTGGCGAGCCGGGAGGGTCTGCTCGTGGGCATCTCCAGTGGCGCGGCGCTGCACGCGGCCCGGCAGGTGGCGCGGCGACTGGGTCCCGGCAAGACGGTGCTCACCGTGCTGCCCGATACCGGTGAGCGGTACTGGAGTTCGTTCGCGGCGTTCGCCGAAGAGCTGGCGAACACACCGCAGGGAGTCGGTGGATGATTGAGCTGCGCGGTATCAGCAAGGTGTACAGGCAGGGCGGGCGCGAGGTGTCGGCGCTCCAGGACGTGTCGCTGCGGGTGGACCCAGGAGAAGTGTTCGGCGTGCTCGGGCAGAGCGGCGCCGGCAAGTCCACGCTCATCCGCTGCGTCAACCTCCTGGAGCGTCCCACCCAGGGCCGCGTGCGGGTGAATGGGAAGGAGTTGCTGTCGCTGAGTCCCGATGAGCTGCGCCTGGCGCGGCAGGGCATCGGGATGATCTTCCAGCACTTCAACCTGTTCTCCTCGCAGACGGTGGCGGCCAACGTCGCGTATCCGCTGGAGGTGGCGGGGCTGCCGCGCGAGCAGATTCGCGCGCGCGTCGCGGAGCTGCTCTCGCTGGTGGGCCTGTCGGACAAGGCGGACACCTACCCGGCGCGGTTGTCGGGTGGGCAGAAGCAGCGGGTGGGCATTGCCCGCGCCCTGGCGCCGCGACCTCGCATCTTGCTGTCCGACGAGGCGACGTCGTCGTTGGACCCGGAGACGACGCGCTCGGTGCTGGCGTTGCTCCGGGATTTGAACCGACAGCTTGGCCTCACCATCCTGCTCATCACGCATCAGATGGAGGTGGTGAAGGCCATCTGCGACTCGGTGGCCGTGCTGGAGCAGGGACGGCTCGTGGAGCAGGGCAAGGTGGTGGAGCTGCTCTCCCGTCCGGGCTCGCATCTGCATGGGCTGTGCTACCCACCCTTCACGACGGGCGAGAGCGCCGTCCTTCGGGGCGGTCAGCGCGTGGAGCTGTCACTGTCGGGCGAGCACTCCACGCGTCCCATCCTCTCCACCCTGGCGCGTCGCTTCGACGTGGACGCGCATCTGCTGGAGGGCTCGCTGGAGCGCGTGGGCGAGGCGCGCGTGGGGCGGCTGCTCTTCGAGCTCACGGGTGCTCCGGACGCGGTGAGCCAGGCCCTGGCGTTCCTGCGCGAGCAGGGTTTGACGTCGGAGGAGGCGGCCCATGCCTGGTGAGCTGACGCATTCGCTGTGGGTGGCCACGCTGGAGACGCTCTACATGACGTCGGTGGCCACGGTGTTGGTGGTGCTCGCGGGGCTGCCCCTGGGAGTGCTGCTGGTGCTGACGGACCGGGGCGGACTGTGGGAGCGCCCGGCGCTGCACCGCGTGCTGGGCACGCTCGTCAACGTGGGGCGCTCGGTGCCCTTCATCATCTTGATGGTGGCCATCGTCCCCCTGACTCGCCTGCTGGTGGGCACCACGATTGGCACCACCGCCGCCATCGTTCCGCTGGTCGTCGCGGCGATTCCCTTCATGGGGCGCGTGGTGGAGCAGGGGCTGCGCGAGGTGGACTCCGGCTTGGTGGAGGCCGCCATCGCCATGGGCTCCACCCACCGGCGCGTCATCTTCCGCGTCCTGATTCCCGAGGCCCTGCCATCTCTCGTGCGCGGTACCGCGCTCGTGGTTATCAGCCTGCTCGGCTACAGCGCCATGGCGGGAGCCGTGGGCGGAGGTGGGCTGGGAGACCTCGCGGTGAAGTACGGGTACATGCGCTTCCGGACCGACGTCATGCTGGGCTGCCTCGCCGTGTTGCTGGCGCTGGTGCAGCTCGTGCAGTGGCTTGGGGATGGCGTGGCTTCGCGCTTCGACCACACCTCGCCCCACTCCCGCCGCGCGCACGACTGAAATATCCCCCCGGTCACGCTGTTGCCCGCGGCCTCTCCTCCGGAATCCACACCCCATGAAGCCACCTGCATCATTTTTCATCATCCCCCTGGCCTTCGCCGCCGTCTCCATTGCGCTGCTCGTGGGAACGGGCTGCAAGAAGTCGGAGGCTCCCGCCATCGGCGAGGCGCCCGGAGTGCCCACGCTGAGAATCGGCGTCAACCCGGTGCCGCATGGCGAGATTCTTCGCGCTGCGGTACCCGTGGCCCTGCGTGACGGCGTGCGCATCGAGGTGGTGGAGTTCACCGACTACGTGCAGCCCAACGTGGCCCTGGCGGATGGACAGCTCGACGCCAACTACTTCCAGCACGTGCCGTATCTGGAGCGCTTCTCCGCGGACCGTCAGCTCGCCCTGCGCAGCGCGGGCGCGGTGCACCTGGAGCCGCTGGCGCTGTACTCGACGAAGTTCCGTCAGCTCGCGGAGCTGCCCGAGGGCGCGCAGGTGACGATTCCGTCCGACCCGAGCAACGCGTCTCGCGCGCTGCATCTGCTCGCGGACCAGGGCCTGTTGCGGCTGAAGGAGGGCGCGGGCGCCGTCGCCACGGTGCAAGACGTGGTGGGCAATCCTCGCAAGTTGGAGCTGCGGGAGATCGACGCCGAGCAGCAACCGCGCACGCTGGAGGACGTGGCCGCCGCCGTCATCAACGGCAACTACTTCCTGGAGGCGCAGAAGCACCTGAAGCTGGACGCGAAGGTGCTGGCTCGCGAGTCCTCCACGCGCAATCCGTACGCGAATGTGCTCGTCGTCCGGAAGGGCGACGAGTCCCGCCCCGAGGTCCGGGTGCTGCTCAAGGCGCTCCAGTCCGGAGAGGTGCGCCGCTTCATCGAGTCCCAGTACGGCGGCGCGGTGGTGCCGGCGTTCTGAGTCGCGCGGTTCGCTGCGCAGGGCGATCCAGGCGGAGAGCGGTGCCGCATCCCTCGGCGGCCTGATGGTGCTGGCGTTCTGAGACGCGCGTCACTCGGAGCGCTTGAAGTCCTCCGAGCGCACTCCGTAGCGCTTGAGCAACCGGTGGAGGCTCTCGCGCTCCATGCCGGCACGTTCGGCGGCGTGGGTGACGTTGCCGCTGAACTCCTGCATCAACGCGGTGAGGTACTCGCGGGACACCGTGTCGCGGGCGCCGTCCACTGCTTCGCGGTAGGGCAGCTTCGCCAGGGATTCAGCGGTGGCCCTCACTCCCGGAGCCGTGGCGCCCGAGGTGACACCGCGTGACGTGGCCACCTCGGGAGGGAGGTCCTCTGGGGTGATGCGTGTACCTCGGGCCACGGCCACGGCTCGCGCCACGGCGTTCTCGAGCTGTCGCACGTTGCCCGGCCAGTCGTAGGACGCGAGTGCGCGCAGGGCCTCGGCGGTGAAGCTCTCCACTTCAGACCGTCCCGGGCCGGACAGGAAATGCATCGCGAGCAGCGGGACGTCCTCACGTCGCTCTCGCAGTGCTGGCAGTCGCACCGTCACCACGTTGAGGCGGTAGTAGAGGTCCTCGCGGAAGCGACCGGCGGCCACCTCGGCGGACAAGTCACGGTGCGTGGCGGCCACCACGCGGACGTCCACCTTCACCGGCACGGTGGTGCCCACGCGCCGGACTTCCTTCTCCTGCAGGGCCCGGTTGAGCTTCACCTGCACGGGCAGCGGCAGATCTCCAATCTCGTCGAGGAAGAGCGTGCCGCCGTGGGCCTCCTCGAAGAGTCCGGGCTTCGCCACCGTGGCGCCCGTGAAGGCGCCCTTCGCGTGACCGAACAGCTCGCTCTCCACCAGCTCCGCGGGGAGCGCGCCACAGTTCACCGCCACGAAGGGCTTCGCGGCGCGTGGGCTCTCCTTGTGGACAGCCCTCGCGGCCAGCTCCTTGCCCGTGCCTGTCTCGCCTGTGAGCAGGACGGTGAGGTCTCTCGCCGCGACCTGGGAGAGCAGGCCGTGCAGAGCGTGCATCGCGGCGCTTCCGCCCAGCAGCCCGTGGAGTTCGGGGGCCGACGCGAGCCGGGCTTTCAGTCCCGCGGCCTCCCGGCCCTGGCGACGCTTCTCCAGCGCACGTGCCACGACGAGCGCGACCTCGTCGGGGTCGAACGGCTTGGAGAGGTAGTCGTAGGCGCCTTCCTTGATGGCCTCGACGGCCTTGGGGATGCTGGCGAACGCGGTGACGAGAATCACCTCCGTGTCGGGAGCGCGGCGCTTCACTTCGCGCAGCACCGCGAAGCCGTCCGCTCCGGGCATCTGGATGTCCGTCACCACCACGTCGAAGTCGCGCGAGGCCAGCAGCGACATGGCCTGCTCGCCATCGGCGGCCTCCGTCACGGCGTAGGCGTCTCCGAGGATGCGGGAGAACAGCTTGCGCATGTTCTCCTTGTCGTCGACCACCAGTACGCCGGGTTGGGTTGGAGTGCTCATGCCATGGCCTCCCGCTCCGCCGACGCGGGGGGCAGTCGCAGCGTGAAGCGCGCGCCTCCCAGCGGGCCCGTGTCCGCCTCGATGCGTCCGCCGTGTGCCTCCGCGATGGCCTGACTCACGGCGAGCCCCAGGCCCGTGCCCGTGGACTTGGTGGTGAAGAAGGGCTCGAAGAGGCGGCGGCGGTCCTCGGGCTTCACACCGGGGCCGGAGTCGGAGACGGAGACGCTCGCGCCGCCGTCCTTCGCGGATGCGATTCGCACCTCGACGGTGCCACCGGTTCCTGCGGCCTCCGCGGCGTTCTTCACCAGGTTGAGGAGAATCTGGCGCAGCCGCGACGGCTGGGCCCACGCGCTCGCCGAGCCCTCCACGCGCACGTCCACTTGTCCGAGTCTCTCTGCTTCGCGCAGCCTCGCCACCACGTCCTCACACGTCTCGCGCAGGGGGACTATTTCCACCGGGCCCTGGCCCGGGCGGGAGAGGTCGAGGAGCCCTTCGACGATCTGCTGGCAGCGCACGGCCTCCTCCTCCACCACTTTCAGGTCTTCCGCCAGGGCGCCCTCCGCCTTGCGTTGGAGGATGCGCACATAGCCGAGGATGACGCCGAGCGGGTTGTTGATTTCGTGGGCGACGCCCGCCGCGAGTCGGCCGACGCTGGCGAGCTTCTCGTGTTGAACGAGCTGGGCCTGGTGCGTGCGCAGGGCATCGGTCATCCGGTTGAACTGCGCGGCGAGTCGGCCGAGCTCTCCCGGGTCGTCCTCGGGGATGCGCGTGTCCAGGTCGCCCTGGGCGAGTCGAGCGGCGCCCTCGGACAGTCGAGCCACGGGGCGGGCCACGGAGTTGCCGATGTAGATGCCCACGCCCACGGCGAACAGCGTCGCGCCGCCGAGGAAGAGCAGGGCCCAGCGGAAGCTGGTGTGCTCGACGGCGGCGACGTGTTCCTCGAACGAGCCGATGGAAGTGTCGAAGCGGCGCGCCAGGGCCTCGGCGCGGGCCTGGATGAGGGAGACGCGCTCCAGGGCGCGGCCGTGGGCGGTGGTGACGGCGGCGTGGTCCTTCGCCAGCACGGCGGGCAGGAGTGTCTCGCGATACAGCCGGTCCAGCGCGTCACCGTTCTCCTGGATGTCCGCCACCCAGGCGCGCTCCTCGGCGTCCTGAGCCTGCTCTCGGAGCCGGCGGGTGAGCGTCTCGACGCGTGCTCGCGACTCCTCGTGGAAGTGAACGTGGCTGGCGTTGCCGAGGATGATGGTGTGGGCCAGATGCGCGTACTGGTCTCGTACGGCGGTGGCCAGCTCGAGTGCCTCGCGGACCCGGCCGCCGGCCTCACGCAGCTCGTGCGAGGCGTCGTGGATGTCCGCCAGCCGAGCAAGCGCGAAGCCCGATGCGGCGGTGAACAGCGCCACCAGAGCACCGAAGGCGAGCAGCAGCTTGCGAGTCGTGGAGCCGGAGGTGGGAAGCATCGCGCTCTATATAAGGGAGTGCGGGGCTATGTGGGTGAGCGATGTCGGCGCGTGCACAGTCTCACTCGCCCCATCAACCAGGTTGTCTCCGCGACTTCCTACCTTCGGTAGAATGCCTGTGTCGTTTCCTCTGTCGGGGGGACACAGCGATGCCGTGGATGACCTTCTGGGTCTGTGCGCTGTCCTGCGCCGTCATGGGCTGCCCCGAGGTGCACCGGCGTGACGGCCTCGTGGACCGGGCCGCGCATCAGGATGCCTTGGAGAGCATTCCCACGAAATGCTCGGTGGACGATTACACGCGCTATTGCGACGGCGGCCGCGAGCAAAGCGAAACGTGCATCCAAAGGTGCGGCGAGCAATGAACGTGCGAACGATGCTGGGGGCAGGCATCGCGTTGTTGATACCGCTACCCCTTGTCCTCACGACGAGCAGCCTCCTGCAACCGAACCTTCCCGAGTACGTCAGAGGCCGGCAAGTCAGTCCTGTATTCACGCCAGAAGAACGCTCACGGTTCCAGACCTACCATCGAAACTGCGGCACACGCGTTGGGTGCGATCCACCACTGGGTTGCCTCTTCGATGCGCGCGCTCGCGCGCTCTATTGCGCGGACAGCCAGTGCTTCACCGATGCGCAGTGCCCAGATGGCCATGTCTGTCGACTCCTCGCCACCGCGAGACAAGACCCCGTGGTGCGCTATTGCGTGCCCGTGGGCATTCGCAAGGAAGGCGAGCGATGCGTGGAGATCTCCGACACCCAGGAAGGCGCCTGCGGCCCCGGACTGCATTGCTCCAGCGCAGGAAGCTTCTGCGGACGACCGTGCAGTCTGGATGACGCCAACACCTGTCCGCCTCAGTTCTTCTGTGTGGACGACTACCCAGAACCGCTCTGCCTCCCCACCTGCGAGAAGAGCGGCTGCCCAGCGGGACAGCACTGCATCCGCCACGAAGAAGGCGCCTCCGCGTGCGCCAGGGTGTTCGGCCCACAGTGCCAACAAACCCCCTGCCCTTCGGGCCAGACGTGCGAGTTCATCCACGCGTCCCATCTACCCGACCGCATCTGGTCCGAGTGCGAGCTGCGCTGTGGCAAGGACTTCCCACCCTGCCCCGACGGCCGCGTCTGTGACGGATGGGCCTGCGAGCAGCCCTGCGACCCCAAGGGCCCCAACACCTGTGACGACGGATACCGCTGCTTCCAGCGCCGTCCCTCCAGTCCCTGGGTCTGTCACCCCGACTGGTGACAGACCCGCCCCACCGCGACGTCACGCGGGCAGCGACTTCAAGAACGACAACAACGCGGCGTTGACCTCCGCGGGACGCTCCTGCTGAACCCAGTGCCCCGCTCCAGGAACAACGAGCACGTCCTTCAGATTCGGCACCAGCGGCTTCATCACCTCCACCGGCGCCAGCGCGCGCCCCGGGTCCTTCTCTCCCGTGATGAACAACGCGGGCTGCTCGATTCGCACCGTCGCCAGCTCGGGCAGCTCCTCCCAGTCCCGGTCCATGTTGCGATAACGGTTCAACCCACCCCGGAACCCACTGCCCTCGAACTCCTTCACGAAGTACGCGACATCCTCCTCCGTGAGCCAGGCGGGCAAGGTCGCGGGCGTCTCGATGCCCGTGAGAAACCCGTCCCCCTGCTTCCTCGCGCGCACCAACTCCGACTTCGTGTCGAAGCCCGCGACGGAGCCCGCCAGAACAGTGCGCACCGTCCGCGGCACATCCGCCTCCAGCTCCGCCTCCGCGACACCCGGCTGCTGGAAGTACTGGATGTAGAACCACTTCTCACCGAACACGGCCTTGAAGAGCTGCGTGGGCGGCATCGGCGTACGCCCCAGATGCGGAACACTCATGCCGACAACGGCCCTGAAGCGGTCCGGATGAAGCGCGGCACAGGTCCACGCCATCGCCGCGCCCCAGTCGTGCCCCACCACCACCGCCGTCTTCTCCCCGAGCGCATCCAGCAGCCCCACGAAGTCCGCCACCAGGCTCCGCATGCTGTACGCCTCGACGGGCCCCGGCTTGTCACTGCGCCCATAACCTCGAACGTCCGGCGCGACGACGTGGTAGCCGGCGGCGGCGAGCACCGGAAGCTGATGCCGCCACGAGTACCAGGACTCCGGCCACCCATGGAGCAACAGCACGAGTGGCCCCTTCCCCGCCTCCGCGACATGAAGGCGAATCCCGTTCGTCTCGAGCATGCGATGTGTGATGTCGACCATGGTAGGGGCTCCATTCCCCTTGCGAACCGCACCGTCCCGCGAGCATGACAGACGCTCGGAGCTCCGCGCTCCGGTGTCCTTCGAGGAGCACGCATCATGGCCTTGCGCTTCAAGAACCTGGACGGCAGCGGCCCTCAGCCGTTCAGCAGCGTCTTCAAATGGGCAGTGGCCGACAAGCTCTCCGGCCGCCGCCGCAAGTCGCCCGACCATGCACCCGTCCCTCGCGTGGAGCCGGACCTCGCCCTGCTCGCCACACCGCCCGCCCCCGGCGAGGGCGCGCGCCTCACATGGCTGGGCCACGCAAGCTGGCTCGTCCAGCTCGACGGCCTCTCCCTTCTCATCGACCCCGTGCTGCGCGACGCCATCAACGTCGTCATCCGCCGCAACGTCCCGCCCGGCGTCCCCGTCGACAAGCTGCCTCCCATCGCCGCGAGCCTCGTCTCCCACAACCATTACGACCACCTGGACCTGCCCACGCTCACCGACGTGGGCGCTCCCATCGTCACGGGCCTGGGACAGTCCCCCGTGTTCCGGGGCGGCAAGCTCGCCGTCACCGAACTGGACTGGTGGCAATCCACCCAGGTGGGCCCGGTCACCGTCCACTACGTCCCCTCGCAACACTGGAGCCGACGCGGCCTCAACGACGCCAACGAGATGCTCTGGGGCGGCTTCGTCGTCGAGGGCTCCAGCGCCCGCGTCTACCACTCCGGTGACACCGCCTGGTTCGATGGCTTCCAGGAAATCGGCCGCCGCTTTCCCAAGCTCGACGCCGCCCTGCTCCCCATTGGCGCGTATGACCCGGAGTGGTTCATGAGCCGCCAGCACATGAACCCCGAAGAGGCCGTCCGCGCCTTCGAGGCACTCGGAGCCCGGGAGTTCCTCGCCATGCACTGGGGCACGTTCAAACTCACCGACGAGCCGCTCGACGAACCGCCCCGCCGCCTGGACGCCGAGTGGAACCGCCGAGGCTGGCCGCACGAGCACGTCCACGTCCTACCGGTGGGTGGAACGCTCACCGTGCGAGGCGGTTGAAACCCACGGGAGCCTGTGTTGTGGGTTGGCCATGCTCCTCGCCACCGCCCTCTCCCTGGCGCTCGCCCAGGCTCCACCGCCTCTCACCACCGCGTCCGAGCAGAGCGGCTGGACACGCACCGGCCGCTACCCCGAGGTGGAGTCGCTCTGCCGCGCCTTCCCCAAGGCCTACCCCGGCAAGGTGCGCTGCGACACGTTCGGCACCACGCCCGAGGGCCGGCCCATGCTCGCCCTCGTCGCCAGCGCCGACGGCACGCTCACCCCCGCCGCCAACTCGAAGAAGAGTCGCCCCGTCGTCTTCTTCCAGGGCGGCATCCACGCCGGCGAAATCGACGGCAAGGACGCCGGCTTCGCGCTCTTGCGAGACATCCTCTCCGGCAAGACGCTGCCGGGTGTCCTCAAGGGCGTCACCGCCGTCTTCGTCCCCGTCTTCAACGTCGACGGCCACGAGCGCTTCGGTCGCAACAACCGCCCCAACCAGGTGGGCCCCGAGGAGATGGGCTGGCGCGTCACCTCGCAGAACCTCAACCTCAACCGCGACTACGCCAAGGCGGAGAGCCCGGAGATGGTGGCCCTGCTGCGCTACCTCCACTCCTGGGACGCGCTCGTCTACGCGGACCTGCACGTCACCGACGGCGCCAAGTTCGAGCCCGACGTCGCCGTCGGCATCGAGCCGCAGAAGTCCGGCCCGGAGAGCCTGCGCCCCCTCGGCGTGAAGCTGCGCCAGGAGCTGTTCCAGGAACTGGAGACGCAAGGCCACCAGCCCCTGGAGTTCTACCCTTCGTTCATCCAGGACGATGACCCGACGTCCGGCTTTGCCTACGGCGTGCCGCCTCCGCGCTTCAGCCACGCCTACGCCGCCGCGTACCACCGGTTCGGAGTGCTCGTGGAGACGCACTCGTGGAAGCCCTATGCCGAGCGCGTGAAGGCCACGCGCGATGTCGTCGCCGGCCTCCTGCGCCTCGTCGCCCGCGATGGCGCCGGGCTGATGAACGCCGTGAAGGCGGCCGACGCGGAGGCCCAGGCCGGCAAGGTGCGCGACGTCGTCGTCGCGTGGAAGAACACGCCGGAGAGCCACCCCATCGCCTTCCGGGGCTACGCCTACGAGCGCGGCGCCTCCGACGTCTCCGGGCAGACGTGGATTCGCTACGACGACTCCAAGCCGCAGGTGTGGACCGTGCCGTACTTCGACAAGGTGGAGCCCGCCCTCACCGTCTCCATCCCTTCTGGCGGCTACCTGGTGCCGCCGTCCCATGCCGCCTGGGTGGCCCAGAAGCTCACCACCCACGGCCTGCGCTTCCAGCGCCTGTCCCGCCCGACGCCCGCCACCGACGTGGAGGTGTTCCGCGCCACCGAGGCGAAGTGGAGTCCCCAGTCCAACGAGGGCCGTCAGACGCTGTCTGTGAAGGGCGCGTGGGAGAAGCAGACGCAGTCACTTTCCGCCGGCGCGCTGTACGTCCCCACCGCGCAGCCGGGTGTGGAGATGGTGGCCCACCTGCTGGAGCCCTCCGCGCCGGACTCGCTCCTGGCGTGGGGCTTCTTCAACGCCCACTTCGAGCAGAAGGAATACATCGAGGACTACGTGCTGGAGCCCTTCGCGCGGGAGCTGCTCGCCAGGGACGCCACCGTGAAGGCCGAGTGGGACGCGAAGCTCAAGGACCCCGCCTTCGCCAAGGACCCGCGCGCGCGTCTGCGGTTCTTCTACGAGCGCCACCCCGCTCGCGACACCCAGCACCGCGTCTACCCCATCCTCCGCACGGCCACCGCGCCCACGGGCCTCACCGCGGGCCGGTAGCGCGTCACCACCGCTGAGTCCCCAGAAACACGAAGGCCCCGGAGGCACGTCGCCACCGGGGCCTTCTTCATGTCCTGAGCCGGGTCCCAGACGCCCGGCGACGTTTCGTCACCAGGCCCCTGGCTTCCTCGGACCCAGACAGCTTCCGAGGAAGCACTCCGCCACGCCGGCCCTCGAGTGAAGGCCGGCGCTTCACGTCACCGTCAGCCGATGACGCCTTCGCAGGCGCAGGTGCTCGGGTTGCACGCCGTGTTCGACGGGCAGCCACCGCAGTCCGCCTTGCAAGCGCAGGAGCACGAGGCCGCGTCCGGCTGCGTCGTGGAGCCGCAGCTCAGCGACGCGGTGTCACACGCACAGGCGCACACGCTCGGGTCGAACTTGTAGCCCGCCGCGCACGTGGCCGTCTGGACGCACGAGCACGCGCAGGTCGCCGAGTTGCACGACTCATACGTGCCGCACGTGCCACCGCAATCCGAAGCGCACGTGTAGGCGCACACCGCCGGGTCCGTGTTGCAGACCTGGCCCGGAGCGCCGACACCACCGCAGTCCGACGGGCACTCGCACTTGTCCGTGGTGCGGTTGCAGGAGAGCTTGCCGTCGCAGTAGTCCGCCTCCGTCGCGTCGTAATACGGGTCCGTCTTGCAAGGAGGCGGCACGCCGTTGGCGTTCGTCGTCCGGTCGCTCCAGTAGCGGTAGGACACCGCCGCCTGCGTGTTGTCCGCCTGCGGCCGGCAGCCGCCGAAGAACGACAGCGTGCGGTTGATGCCATCCACGTCGAAGCCGTTGGTGCGGCTGCGCGGCAGGTCCGACGCCGTGGGGCACGACACCGCATCCGCCACCGTCGCCACCGACACCTTCACCGACGCGCCGATGGGCGGCTGCTGCGTGCGGTAACCCACCGACGCGATGACGCTGTCGATGATGCCGTTGATGGTCGTGGTGATGGAGGTGGAGTTGCGGATGCTGCCCACCACGCCGCCCGTCGCCTGGATGATGTCCAGGTGCTTCGGGTCGCGGGGGTCTTCCTGGTTGTGACACCACGTCGCCGTGTTGCTGGTGGCGAACTCCGGCGGGCAGATGATGCCGTGGACCTGGATGACCTGGTTCAGCGGGTTCTTCGTCGCGGGCGTGTTGCCGGTGCTCTTGAAGTACTGCTCGAAGGTCTGAATGGAGTCCGCCGAGTAGTCATGCGTGTCCGTGAGGATGACGACCACCACCTTGGCGCCGTCGCGGATGCGCGAGTCCGAGGACGTGCCATTCGGCACGAGCGTGGTGTTGATGGCCGCTCGCACCGCTTCCATGGGCTTCTCGTCGCCCCAGCCGCTCAAACCCACCCAGCACGACTGGTTGTTCGTGCAGGTGGTGGGCGTCGTCCCCGGGGGAATGGTGAGGGTGTTGCACTGGCCGCTGGCGCAGGTGCTGTTCTGCGTCAGCCACGCACGGAACTGGTTGATGTTCCGCGTGAAGCCACGCACCACGTTGCGGTTGACATGGTTGGTGTTGGTGGAGGTGTAGCTCGTGGTCACCATCGCCACACGCCAGTCCAGCGTGGAGTTGCCCAGCTTGTTCGCCACGGCCGTGGCCGCGTCCGCCAGCGACTGCTGCGAGCTGGCCATGGAGCCGCTGTCGTCCACCACGAAGATGAAGTCCACCACCGCCTGGCGTGAGGTGAACAGCTCACACTGCACCGCGTCCGCGTCACCGAACTGCGCCAGCGCCGAGCCGCCCGCCGTGTCCGCCAGCGAGAAGAGGCTGCCCGCCTCGTTGTAGCGGGACGTGGGGGTGATGGCGATGACTACCAGCACGCTGTCGTTGGACCGGTGGACGTACTGCGCTTGAATGGTGAACGGCCCGGTGATGCCCGCCGAACCCGCGAGCGAACCGGCGCTGCTGGGCACCAGCGACCGCACCAGCGAGTTGGTGCGAGCCTTCAGGTCTTCGCCGCCCGCAAGCGAGTAGCGAGCCGCGAGCGCGGCGTAGCCGTCCCAGGTGTTGAAGGTCTGCGCGTAGTCACTCGTCGCGGTGTTGAACGAGGCACCGCGGATGCCCGCCTCGTCGCCCGCGGGGGTGATGGAGCCGCCCACCGCGCCACGCTTGTACGCAATCAGCGTCACCTGCTTCGTGTCGTCCCAGCCGATGACGCCCACCGTGGCGCCAGCCACCGTGATGTTGGTGATGTTCGCGTCCTTGAAGGTGGCCGGCAGCGCGAGCCGCACGTCCGCGCCATTGTCCTCCTTGAACGTGACGGGCCGCAGGTTGTTCGCGCGGCAGGCCTGGCCCGCCGGCGTGTTGGGCGCGCCGTCCGCCGGGTTCTTCGGGTCCAGCTCGTTCGCGTCCACCTGGCCGTTCTGGTTCGCGTCCTCCGCGCCGTCCGCGATGCCGTCACCGTCCGAGTCCGCCGTCGTGGGGCTCGTGGTGCTGCTCGGGTGCGCGTCGCCCGCGTAGCCGCAGTCCTTGCGCGGCGCCGCGGCGGTCGTCACACCGCGCTCCAGGCCGTCGCGCAGACCGTCGCCGTCCGTGTCCGGGTTGGTGGGGTCCGTCTCGTTGGCGTCCACCTTGCCGTTGCCGTTGCCGTCCTCGCCCAGGAAGCCATCGCGGCCCGCGCCGTCCTGCAGACCGTCACAGTCGGTGTCCGTCAAGCGCGGGTCCGACTCGTTCGCCTCCACCTTGCCGTTCTTGTTCTCGTCCTCGACGCCGTCGTCGAGGCCGTCACCGTCCGTGTCCGCCTTGTCCTTGTTCGTGCCGGTGGCCACTTCCACCGCGTCCGGGATGCCGTCGAAGTCCGCGTCGGGGATGGAGGCGGCGCAGTCAGCCACCTTCGGGTCCGTCTCGCCGCTGTCCCGCACGCCGTTGCGGTTGCGGTCCTCCTCGCCGTCGCTGCACGAGTCGCCGTCCGTGTCCGGCTTGAGCGGGTCCGTGCCCATGGTCCGCTCCTGACCATCCGACAGGCCGTCGCCGTCCGTGTCGCGCTTGCGCGGGTCCGTCTCGCCAGGGCTCACCGTGCCGCTGTGGTTGACGTCCTCTTCGCCGTCCTTCAGCCCGTCACCATCCGAGTCGAGGGCGTTGGGGTCCGTCTCACCCGGGTCCCTCGCGCCGTTGCGGTTGGTGTCCTCCAGGCCGTCGGGGATGCCGTCGCCGTCCGTGTCCGCCTTCACCGGCGAGGTGCGCGAGTCCGGGTCCAGGTCCGCGCGGAACGAACAGGTGGTGTTGATGCTCGAGGTGCGGCCCACTTCGACGCCGTCACGAATGCCGTCACCGTCGGTGTCACGCCGACCCGGGTCCGTCTTCAACCCGCCGGCATAGACATTGGCGAACTCTTCCGCGTCCGTGAGGCCGTCGCAGTCGGAGTCCTTGGTGGGGTTCTTGCTGTCGTCGACATCCGTGGGCACCGGACCTGGATCCGGGTCCGGGTCAGGCTCGACGCCCGCATCCTCCGGGGGCGGTGTTCCACTGTCTGGGGTCGTACCCGCATCTTCATTGCCGGGCGGAGTGGGGTCTTCGGGGTCCGACCCGCCGCAGCCAGCCAGCAACGAAGCTGACACGAGCACGCAGGCGATGAGCCGGGTGAAGGACGTACGCATCATTCGACTCCATTTCCCTGACTCCGGGGGGGTTGGGATGAGTCAGGGGGAACCTGAAGTCTATGAAGACCTGCGCCTTTTGGTCAGTGACTATTCCCCTCGGTACGAGTTCTTCGTCGCTCTTCGTATGCTCTCTGTCCAACCTCATGGACGGATTGCGGCATGACTGTTGGCGAACACTGTTCGCGGGGTGGGAAGCGTCGGTTATCGTCTCTTTCGTGCCTGTCTTCGGTCTCGCGGCATTGTGGAATAGAGGGGCTTCACCAGAACGCGCCGCGGCGGTGGTGGAGGGGCTTGGCGAGCTGCTGCCCTCCGCGCAATCGATGCAGCTCGTCGTCTCCGTGCAGGCCGAGCAGGCCGGTATCGAGCTCAAGGTGGAGGCCCCGGGCTATCCGCGTGCCGCGGTGGAGCGGCTCGCCGACGAGGTGAAGCGCAGCGGCGGCACCTTCGTGGAGCTGTGGCGTCTGCCCAAGCCGGAGCGCGACGCGCTTCGCAACAGCATCTTCGCGGGAGGAAAGGCCTACGCGGGCGAGGAGCGCACCGCCGCGGCACGGGCGCTGGAGCAGCACGTGAGCGCGCTGGCCTCGCGACCCGCGGCTCCTGCTCCCTCGGCGCCACCGAGTCCCGCCGCCGTGCCCACGTCGGAGGATGATCCACGCCGCGTGCCCTCCGCGCCAACGGGCGGTCCCCAGCGCCGGGGGCGCCGGTTCGCGGTGCGGCTGGAGCTGGAGTTCCGCACCGAGCTGGACTTCGTGCGGGAGCACGCGCTGAACATCTCCAACGGCGGCCTCTTCGTGCGCACCGCGCACCGGCCTCCGCCCGACAGCGTCGTCACCGTGGACGTGAAGCTGCCCAACGGGGAGCATCTGCAGGGCGAGGCGGTGGTGGTGCACGTGTTGGATGACCCTTACAGCGGCGGCGTGGGGCTTGCGTTCCTCAGTGACGACGTCACCTTCTCCCGGACGCTCGACGGCTACCTGGCGAGCCTGGTGGGTGGGGTGAGCTGAGTCATGGACGTGGTGGAGGAGACCTGGCCGAGGGACTGTGGCCGCTTCGAGTTGCTGTCCCGCCTGGGACGCGGCGGCATGGCGGAGGTGTTCCTCGCGCGCGTGAAGCACGGCGCGCGGGCCGGAGAGCACGTGGCGCTCAAGCGCGTGCGCCCCGAGCGCGCGCACGACGACGAGGCGCACGAGCAGCTCCTGCATGAAGCGGAGCTGGCCCGGTGTCTGCGGCATCCGCACATCGTCGGCTTCGTCGAGTATGGAGAGCTGCCCGACGGGGGCTACCTCGCGCTGGAGCTGGTGGAGGGACCGGACCTGGGGCGAGTGCTGGCGCAGTGCCGACGGCGGCGCATCGAGCTGCCCATCGACATCTCCGTGCTCATCGTCCGGCAGGTGCTGGAGGCCCTCGCGCACGCGCATCAGGCCACGAGCACCACGGGCCGTCCGCTGGGTGTCGTGCACTGCGACGTGTCCCCGCACAACGTGCTGCTGTCGCGAACTGGAGAGGTGAAGCTGGCGGACTTCGGCGTGGCTCGCTCACGGGCGGGCATGGCGCTCGACGCGCGACGCCTGGGCAAGCAGCACTACCGCTCGCCGGAGCTGCTGGCGGGCGAGGTGTCCGTGGCGGTGGACCTGTGGGCCACCGCGGTGCTGCTGTACGAGCTGCTGTCGCTGGAGTCGCCCTTCCCCTCCGGCCCTGGTGAAGAGGTGGAGTCCGCCATCCGGGGGGGCCGGGTGAAGCCCGTGCGGATGCAGGTGCCGGAGGTGTCGGACGCGCTCGCGCTGGTGCTGGACCGCGCGCTGGCGCCTCACCCCTCGCAGCGCTTCGGCTCCGCGGAGCAGTTCGCGCGGGCCCTCGCGGCCCTCTCCGATGACCGCGTGGCGACGCCGCTGGCCGTGGCCGCCGTGGTGCGCGGGTTGATGGGCACGGGCGTGTGAGGCCTGGACCTCACGCGAGCTGCTGAACCGCGACATACGGCAGGCCCAGGTCGCCCTCCACCACCAGCCGGCTGCGGCCTCCGCCCTGCTTCACCACGCGCACCTGCACACCGATGCGCTCGGCGAGCCCCGAGACGTGGGAGATGATGCCCACCTGTCGACCCGTGGCCTGGAGTGCGTCCAGCGTCGCCAGCGCCACCTCCAGCGTCTCCGGGTCCAACGTCCCGAAGCCCTCGTCGATGAAGAGCGTCTCCACCTGCGTCGTCTCCGACGACAGCGAGGCCAACCCCAACGCGAGCGCCAGCGACACCAGGAAGCTCTCGCCACCCGACAGGCTGGCCACGCCACGCACCTCGTCCCCCATGTCCCCGTCGACCACCTGGAGGTCCAGGTCATGCCCGGGCACGCGCATCAGGCGGTAACGGCGCGCCAGCTCCTGCAAGTGCGCGTTGGCGTGCAGCAACAACGCGTCCAGCGTGAGGCTCTGGGCGAAGACCTTGAAGCGCTTGCCATCATGCGAGCCGATGAGGTCACCCAGCGCCTTCCACACCTCGCCCGCGCGCCTGCGCTCCGCCAGCGACTGGGCCTCGCTGCCGTGACGGGCACGGGCCGCGTCGTCCGCCTCCAGCTTCGCGCGCAGCATCGCCTCGGCTCGGCGCCGCACCTCCACGTCCCCTCGCAGGTGCTCGCGGGCGGCGGTCGCCTCCTCCTCCGACAAGCGGGGCGGTCCGCTCGACTCGTGGCCCGTGCGCCGCTCACGTCGCTCGTCGCGCACCGCGCGCGCCTGGGCCTGGGCCTCGCGCAGCACGGCCAGCGCCCGAGCCTCCGCCTCGCACCACGCGGCGTCGTTCGCCAGCAGCGCCTTCACCACGTCCAGCGACACACCCTGGGCCCCCAGCCGTTGCTCCAGCTCCTTCCGGGCCGACTCGCGGGCCTCCCGCGCACGGATGAAGTCGCGTGCCGCATCCTCCGCGCGGGCCAGCGCCACCCCTTCGGCTTGTCGTGCCGCTTCGGCTGACACGCGCGCCTTTTCGTAGGCCGCCAGCGCCGTCTCCAGCTTCGCGCGCAGCTCCGCGCGGACCTCTTCCGTGGGGCGGCCCTCCAGCAGCGCGGCGCGGGCCCGCACCGCTGCGTCCCGAGCCTGGCCCTTGAGCGTCGCCTGAGCGGCGTCCTCCTCGGCACGGCGAGCGCTCACCTCCAGCAAGCCCTGCGCGTGAGCGCGGTGTCGTTGTTCCTCGTCCTCCCGAGACTTCGCCTTCTGGACGATGTCCTCGCGCTCCTTCCACATGGAGACGCGCTTGCCGCACTTCTGGCGGAAGTCCGCCGGAGCGGCCTCCAGCTTGGCCTCCCATCCCGCGTCCGCGGCGAAGATGGGGGACACGTCCGCCAGGACCTGTCGCACCGTCGCGTCCGCCGCTTCCACCCGGGCCAGCCCCTCCTTCAGCGCGCCCTCCACTCGCGTGAAGGACTCTTCCGCGCGCCGGAGCGCATCGGCCGCCACCTCACGTCGGGTGCGCTGCGCCTCCAGCGCCGCTCGCGCCTCGCGCGCCGTCCGGGCCAGTCCCTCCGCCGCCTCTTCCTCGGACTTCAGCGCGGACAGCCGTGCCTGGACCTCGGCGACCATTGCCTCCAGCCAGACGCTCGCCTCCGGGCCCGAGCCCTCTTCGGGAGCAAACGCGGCGTCACGCGCGCTGGCGACTCCCGGGGCTGATGTGGCGTCACGAACTCCCGCACCCTCTTCGCCACCCGGCGACTCGGAGTCATGGGCCCCGACAACACCCTTTCGCGCACTCAGTCCCGGTCCACCTCCCGAAGACGCCGAGCCCTGAGTCCGCACCCGCCGCCACTGCTCGCGGCCCCGCGCCCACGCGTCACGGTGCTCTCCACAGCGGGCCGCCGCGCCCTCTCGCCGCGACTCCGCCTGGGTGACTCGCGCTCGCGCCGCCGCCTGCCTCGCGCTCGCGTCCACTTCTTCGCGAGAGCACTCATTCCGCTCGGACTCCAGCGTCTCCACCCGCGCGGCGGACTCCGCCACCAACCCCGCCAGGGCCGGCACCTCATGCCGATACGGATGCTCCGTGGCACCACAGAGCGGGCACGCCTCGCCCTCGCGAAGCAGCGCCCGCTGCGCCGCATGCCCCTGTGTCGCCTCCGCCACGGACAGCGCACGGCGCGCTTCCTTCAGCGCCGCTTCACGCTCCAACCGACGCACCGCCGAGTCCCGCACCGCGACCGACGCGGACTCCGATTCCTCCCGCGCCACCGCCGATTCACGCGCGGCCTCTCGCGCCTCGGCCTCTCCCGAACACAGGCCCTGCCGGGCCAGCTCCAGTGCGCGCAGCGTCTCCTGCCTCGCGAGCAGTGACTCCCGCAGCACCCGCCGCTCCACGCCCGTCCCCTCCCCCAGCGAGGTCTCCGCATGCGTCGCCGCCGCCTGCGCCCGCGCCTCGGCCTCCGCCGCCGAGTCCCGCTCCTGACGCCTCAGACGCTCCGCGTCCTTCAGCAAATCCACGTCCCCGCGCAGCTTCTCCACGGCCGCCCGCGCCGTCTTCCCCTCGCCCAGCGCCACCTCGTAGCGCTCCAGCTCGCGCTGCCAGCGAGGCCACTCCCTTGCGAGCGCCTCCCAGTGGGCCTTCTCCAACAACCAGACCCGAGCCCCCTCTCCCGCCACCCGCGCGGCCTCCTCGCGGACCACGACTTCCTCGAGCACCGCCCGAGCCTTCACCGCTTCGTCCTCCGACACCCGCGCCCGCGCCCGCGCTTCCTCCGCGTCACGCGCGGCCGTCGCACTCCGCGCATCCAACTCCGCCGCGGCCTCCAGCGCCGGCGCCGCGACCTCTTGCGCCGACCGCGCCTCCTGCCGCCCCTCCTC
>NZ_JABUMQ010000660.1:0-1416 GCF_013336645.1 Myxococcus sp. CA039A
GGTGAAAATGGGGGCCCGGGGGGCGCGTCCGGAGGGACAAGGCGGCTTCATCCCCCTGTCAGACTGGCTGATGAGCGGGCGGGCATGGAAGTCAGGCATCCCCTGTCCCGTTGGCTTACGTATGGCTGATGCGTGGTGCTCCACACAAATGATGGAGCAACCCTGGTGCGCGTGGTGTCGGCGGGGCTATACCGCGCGCGGCAGGTGGCACCGGCAGTGGGGGTGGCGCGCCCGCGAATCATCGTCCCTCTGAGGTCCAGAGTCGCGCCGGAGAAACATGGTTGGCATGTCCCAGGCACCCTTCCACATCCTGCTCGTCGAGGATGAACCGGTCATCCGGGAGCTGGTGCGCTCGATGTTGAGCGACGGCACCGTGGAGGTGGTGTGCGCGGCCAACGGGCTGGAGGGACTGAAGCTGGCGCGCAGCCGGACCTTCCACCTCATCCTGATGGATGTGGTGTTGCCGCAGCTGGACGGAATCTCCGCGTGTCGCATCCTGAAGAGCGACCCCGTCACCGCGACGGTGCCGCTCTACATGCTCACCGCGAAGGCGAAGAAGTCGGACATGGAGAGCGCCACACTGGCGGGCGCGGACGGCTACATCCACAAGCCCTTCCGAGGCGCGGAGCTGATGGCGCTGGTGGAGCGCCTGCGAGTGGCCTCGCCTCGCTCGGAACCGGCCTGAAGCGACGGGGACGGGCCTCCCCGCTCAGGGCAGGCGCGGATGGAGGAAGCGCGCCAGGGCGATGAGGTCGTCCCAGTCGAGCTCACCGAACTCCAGGGCCACGCCGTCCGCTTCCCGGCGGCGGATGGTGCAGGTGGTGACGATTTCCTTGTCCCCAGGCAGCGGCAGGCTGAGCGTCAGCTGGCGCTGGGCATCTCCGGGGTGCGCGAGCAGGAACAGCCCCGCCATGGAGACATCGCGGGCGCGGGCCATGACGGCGCGTCCTGGCAGGAGCACTTTCACGGGGAGGGACGCCTCGACGCGCGGGTGGAAGCGCTCGGCGATATGGGGTCCACCATTGGAAGTGTTCATCGGCTCAGCTCCTCACTGCGACAGGGTGCGACAACTCTGAGGCACCTTGCGTGCGAGGCAAGTTTCCGTCCTCGCGCCGCCGTCCCGTGAGACGGACGCTCCTCCCGGCCCCTGGAGTTTTCCTGGCGCGCGCGACGCGGCCATGAGCGCGGGATTGCTTGGGTTTTCATCTGGCACGTCGCCTGAAGAGCCCCCTGCGCAACCCGCCGCCGGAGGCAGCTCTTGGACCCGAACCACCGCAGGCTTCAGTCGCTCACCATCACCCCCACCATGCCTCGGCAGACGCCGCGCAATGACTTCGGCACGGTGCTGGCGCACGCGGCCCACCAGGTGGTGAGCAAGGGGGCGGGGCTCGTGGGCGGGATGATCCCGTCGGGTCC
>NZ_JABUMQ010000661.1:0-1411 GCF_013336645.1 Myxococcus sp. CA039A
GGGTGGGATGAGGGGTTGGACGGTGGCGGTGACGACGGCTGCGATGCTGGTGGGAACGGGTGCCCAGGCCTTTCCGGTGCAGGTGCCTTCAGGTCCGCAGGGTGAGCCCGCGGAGGTGACGCAGCTGCGCACCCGGCTGGAGCAGCGGGAGCTGGAGCTGAAGACGGCGCTGGCGAAGCTGCAGGCGTACGAGGACGAGGCGCTCCACGCGGAGGCGGAGCGGCTGGGCGTGGTGGAACTGGTGAAGGCGTCGGGCCTGCCAGTGCACCAGCAGCGCAGGCTGTCGGTGGCCATCGTCCGCGAGGCCCAGCGCAACAACGTGGACCCGCTCCTCGTGGTGGCCGTCATCAAGTGCGAGAGTTCCTTCAACAACTACGCGGTGTCCCACGTGGGCGCCATGGGGCTGATGCAGGTGATGCCGGACACGGGCACGTGGCTGGCGGACAAGGCCGGCTTCCGGCTGGGCCGCAGCACCAACCTGTTCGACGCCGAGACGAACGTGGCGCTGGGCACCGCGTACCTGGCCAACCTCATCGAGCGCTTCGGCTCCGTGGAGAAGGCATTGGTCGCCTACAACGCGGGCCCCGGACTGGCCCGGCGCATCCTCGCGAAGAAGGAAGCGCGCACGAAGTTCATGGCCGGCTACCCCACCAAGGTGGTGAAGGAGTTCCGGAAGCTGAAGGCCCACCAGGAGCGTCAGCTCACCCTGGCCGATCAGCAGAAGACGATTGACCGCCAGGGTTGATCGCCAGGCAACACCCCGGGCGCCCGTCACCTGACAGTCGCGTAGAAGTTGCCAACCCAGAGCTGAAATTCCTTCCCGTTCCAGTGCAGTGTTCGCGCCCGGCGGTGCACCCCATGGATTTTCCATGGGTTTTCCGGTCGCTGGACTGGCCCGGAATGTGCTCCTGCCGCCGTGCCCAATTCGTTGGCACAGCGCGCACACGGCATCCAAGGGAGAGCACAGCAATGGCGGGTTTGCAGATCCACCGCGAGGACGTCGCAGGTCACGTCACCCTTCGTTTGGAAGGGATACTGGACGGGAAGACGGCCCAGGAGGTCCAGACGTCTCTGGAGGGGCTGAAGGGGTGTGAGGTGGTGCTGGACTTCACCCATCTGCGCGAGTTCAAGGACAGCGCGGTGGGGGTGTTGACGCGGAACATGGCGAACTCGGTGAAGCTGCGCGGGCTGGCCACGCATCACGAGCGGATGTTCCGCTACTTCGGGGTGGGCGCCAGCGTCGCGCCACGGCGGCCATACTACACCCCCGAGGACGTGCTCTCCCTCTGAGCCGACAAGGGAGCGGGCGTCCCTGGAGGGCGCCCCGGAGTCTGGCGTGTTGGCACCCGGAGGAGTCGGCTAGAGTGGCGGCAGATGAACCAGCCCGCCCGCGTTCTCGCCGCCGCCGCCC
>NZ_JABUMQ010000662.1:0-1383 GCF_013336645.1 Myxococcus sp. CA039A
GGGGTTGAGCGAGGACGGGTGCGCTCAAGAGGACGAGTGCGGTGAGGAGGATTCGCATGGGGGTGTGGGGAGCCCTCGGCATGACGGCTCTGAGTCCGTGGAAGATGCCATGGCGATGTAAACGGGAGATGAAGCGCTTGTCGCCATGGGGAGGACCCGTGGCGTTGGGGATGCGCTGTTGACCATGACAGTCCCATGGCACTCGCGCCGGGCCGGGCCGCCTTGGGTGCGTCATCCCCCGACGTTATGCTTCAGCCATGAGTGAGCATGTGTCCCGAGTCATCGTCGCGCGGCGGTTGTCGCCAGAAGGCTTCGCACCGTTTGGCGATGTGGTCTCCGCGGGGCTCGCGCCGGGGGCGCTGGCGAATCAGGGGACGGCGGTGCGGTTCGACTGGTCCGCGAGGCTGGAGAACGCGCGGGACTCGGCGAAGCCGAACCTCGCGGTGTTCCGCTCGGTGCCCCAGGGGCTGCCCTTCACGGTGAATCTGCTGGAGCATCATCCGTATTCGAGCCAGGCGTTCCTCCCCATGCGGTGCGAGCGGTACCTGGTGTGTGTCGCCCCGAGCGCGCCCGAGGGTGGGCCGGACGTGGAGAAGTTGGAGGCCTTCGTCTGTGGGCCGGGGGAGGGCGTGAACTACCACCGGGGCGTGTGGCACCACCCCATCATCGCGTTGGATGCGCCGGCGGAGTTCGCCATGCTCGCCTGGGAGGACGGGAGCGAGGGGGACTGCGTGGTGCGGCAGTTCGCGGAGCCGTCGAGGGTGCGGGTCCAGGTCGACGACTGAGGCTATCATCCGGCCTCCCTTGGGTTTTGGGACTGGAGGCTCCGGATGGGACAGCAGACGGATGTCATCGTCGTGGGCGGTGGGCTCGCGGGGCTCGTCGCGGCGACGGAGCTCGCGGACGCGGGCAAGCGCGTCACGGTGGTGGACCAGGAGGGTGAGCAGAACCTGGGGGGACAGGCGTTCTGGTCCTTCGGTGGGTTGTTCCTGGTGGACTCGCCGGAACAGCGGCGCATGGGCATCAAGGACTCGCATGCGCTCGCGCTCGAGGACTGGATGGGCACCGCGGGGTTCGACCGTGAGGAGGACCACTGGCCCCGGAAGTGGGCGGAGGCCTTCGTCGACTTCGCGGCGACGGAGATGCGCCCGTGGCTGCATGCGCAGGGCATGCGCTGGTTCCCCGTGGTGGGCTGGGCCGAGCGCGGTGGCTACGGCGCGGTGGGACACGGCAACTCCGTGCCTCGCTTCCATGTGACGTGGGGCACGGGGCCGGGAGTGCTCGCGCCTTTTGTCCGGCGCGCGCAGGCGGCGCGGGAGAAGGGGACGCTGACGTTCCTGTTCCGGCACCGGGTGGACGAGCTGCTCGTCGAGGCGGGGGCGG
>NZ_JABUMQ010000663.1:0-1369 GCF_013336645.1 Myxococcus sp. CA039A
ACGTTCTTCCTCGCCGAGAGCTCGGCGATCGCACTGGCCTGCGTGATGGGCGCGGCGGCCTGTGCGGCACTCTTCGCGCCTGCTGGGACACGGCCGCCGCTCACGGCGCTGTGGCCCACGCTGCTGGGCCTGGGCGCGGCCTTCGTGGTCACGTTCCAGTTCACGCTGTACCTGTTGGATTTGTATGACTTGCGCGTCGCCGCGGAGGACCGGGCGCGGGGCTACCGCTTCCTGAAGGCCGCGGGTGTCACGGCGATGGTGACCGGTGGGGTGATGCTGGTGGCCCCGCTGGTGTTGCCCGTCGCTCTGCCTCCTGGCGCGCTGCTCGGTGGGGCCATGGGGGCGCTCGCGGGCACGCTGGTCGTCCGGGTGTCCATTCGCGCGCTGGTGGGGGCGCCGCACGCGGTGCTCATCGTCGGTGATGGCCTCAAGGCCCGCGCGGTGGCGACCGCCATCGAAGCGGGCGGCGAGGGCAGCTACCGCGTCGTCGCGCTGGTGGACCCACGCACCACGGAGGAACCCCTGGAGCAGATGGCGGCCCGCATGGGCGCGGCATATGTCGTGCAGGCTGCTGACGACATGCGCGGGGCCAACTGGGTGGACTCACTGCTGAGCTGTCGGCTGCAAGGCCGCCGCGTTTATGACGCGACGGGCTTCTGCGAGCGGGTGCTGCGGCGGATTCCGGTGCAGTTCCTCCGGGCGAGCGACTTCGCCTTCGCGGACGAGCTGACGGTGTCTCCGTTGCGGCGGGCGCTGAAGCGGGCCTTCGACCTGGCGGTGGCGTCGCTGCTCCTGGCGTTGTCGGCACCCTTCCTGCTTCTGGTGGCGGTGGCCATCAAGCTGGATTCGAAGGGGCCTGTCTTCTACCGACAGGAGCGCACGGGGCTGGGAGGCGTGACGTACTACCTGTGGAAGTTCCGCAGCATGCGGACGGACGCGGAGAAGAACGGCGCGGTGTGGGCTCGTGCGAACGATGACCGTGTCACCCGGGTGGGCAAGTTCATCCGGCGCACGCGAATCGACGAGATTCCCCAGGTGTTCAACGTGTTGATGGGGGAGATGAGCTTCGTGGGTCCGCGTCCGGAGCGGCCCGTGTTTGTCGAGCAACTCAAGCAGCAGATTCCCTTCTACGGACTGCGTGAGGCAGTGAAGCCGGGCCTGACGGGCTGGGCCCAGATTCGCTACCCCTACGGAGCCTCCGTGGAGGATGCGCGCAACAAGCTGGAGTTCGACCTGTACTACGTGAAGAACGGCTCGCTGTTCCTGGACGTGGGCATCATTTTCCACACCGTGAGGCATGTTTTGCTCGGGCGTGGAGCTCGGTAGGCACACCTCTCGTCGGCCTTCCCTCGAGGGAGGGAAGGTCGGG
>NZ_JABUMQ010000664.1:0-1359 GCF_013336645.1 Myxococcus sp. CA039A
GTGCTGGGGGGCTCGGGGACGGGCAAGAGCGTGCTGCTCAAGTGCCTCATCGGGCTGCAGCGGCCGGACGCGGGGCGCATCCTCTTCCAGGGGCGCGAGGTGACGGGCTTCTCGGAAGAGGAGTTCATCCCGGTGCGGCGGCACGTCGCGATGGTGTTCCAGGGCGCGGCCCTCTTCGACTCGCTGAGCGTGGGGGAGAACGTGGCGTATCCGCTGCGGGAGCACTTCCCGGAGATGCCGCTGGACGAGGTGCGGCAGCGGGTGGCTGAGAAGCTGGCGTTGGTGAACCTGCCGGGGACGGAGCGGCTGATGCCGTCGGACCTGTCGGGCGGCATGAAGAAGCGCGTGGGGTTGGCGCGAGCCATCGCCACGGACCCGGAGGTCATCCTCTGGGACGAGCCCACGACGGGGCTGGACCCCGTCACCACGCAGTCCATCAACTCGATGATCAACTCGATGAAGACCAAGCTCGGCAGCACGTCCATCGTCGTGACGCATGACCTGGTGAGTGCGTTCGCGGTGGGTGACCGGATGGCGATGCTGGCCAACCGGCGCATCGTCCAGGTGGGGACGCGAGACGAGTTCCGGCGCTCCACGGTGCCGGAGGTGCGGGCGTTCCTGGACGCGCGTCGTGTCGAGCTGGAGCCCGGAGGCGTGTCATGAGCCTGTTCACGTCCGCGGCGGGCGAGAAACGGCTGGCGTTGCGCGCGGGGCTGTTCGTGGCCATCGGCCTGGCGGTGGCGGGCGTGGTGGTGTTCTTCATCGGCCAGGAGTCGCGGCTGTTCCAGCGGCAGCACACGTACCGGACGTACTTCGCCAACGTGCAGGGGTTGAGTGACCAGTCCCCGGTGTGGCTGGGGGGCCTGGAGGTGGGGAAGGTGACGGGCATCTACTTCTCCGAAAACCCGAACGACCCCAAGCTGGAGGTCCGGCTGCAGGTGGCGTCGAAGTACGGGGACCGCGTGAAGCAGGACTCGCTGGCGCAACTGACGAGCATGGGCGTGCTGGGGGACAAGGCGGTGGACATCTCGCTGGGCAGTCCCACGTCGCCGCCGGTGGAGCCGGGTGGGGTGCTCTCGTCGTCCACGAGTGGAGACCTGACCAACCTGCTCAAGAGCGCCAGCGAGGTGATGGACAACTCGGTGGCCATCAGCAAGTCGTTGCTCAAGACGGTGGATGCGTATGGAGATCCCCAGCTCGCCAGGGACGTGCAGCGGAGCATGGCGTCCCTGCGGGGTGTGTTGGAGCAGGTGCAGAACGGGGACGGGATGTTGCATGCGCTCATCTACGACAAGGATGGGGGGCGCGAGGTGCGCAAGCTGATGGCGAGCGCGTCGAGCGCGGCGCAGCGGGTGGATG
>NZ_JABUMQ010000665.1:0-1308 GCF_013336645.1 Myxococcus sp. CA039A
GTGGGGCGCAGGCCGTCACGCAGCTGCACGCGTTGTCCCGCGTGTTGCCCGTCGAGCGGGTGCTTGCCTTTGACGTGGACGCGGCGGTGCAGCGCTCCTTTCCCAAGCGGGTGGGGTTCCTGGGGTTGGATGTTCGCGCGGTGCCACGGGAGGCGGTGGAGGCGGAGGCGGATATCCTGTGCACGGTGACGTCCGTGGGGGTGGGTGAAGGGCCGGTGCTGGAGGACGGGCGATTGCGGCCGTGGGTGCACGTCAACGCGGTGGGCTCGGACCTGCCGGGGAAGGTGGAGCTGCCTCGCTCGCTGCTGGAGCGCAGCCTGGTGTGCCCGGACTTCCTTCCCCAGGCGCTCGTCGAAGGGGAGTGCCAGCAGCTCCGGCCCGAGCAGATTGGGCCGGGCATCATCGACGTCGTGCAGCATCCCGAGCGCTACGAGGACTGGCGCAAGCGGTCCACGGTGTTCGACTCCACGGGCTTCTCGCTGGAGGACGAGGCGGTGACGCGTGTCCTCACGGAGCTGGCCCGGCGATATGGGCTGGGCATGGACGTGGAGCTGGAGTGCCTCGCGGGGGATGCGATGGACCCGTATGACCTGCTCCTGCCGGAGCGCGGGGTCGAGCCAGGTCAGGGTGAGCCGGGTGACTCCCGGCACAAGTTCCGCGTGGCCTGACGCACGCATCCGGTCTCTTCCTCTCATTGCCTCTCACGCGGGAGTCCCGCAGCCCGGTCACCGGTGTCACGGGACTTCACGAGGACCCGAGGAGCACCATGTCGCAGAGCGAGCAGTCCACCCGCACGAAGGTGGAGCGAGCGGGGCGTCGGCCTCCGTTGGTGCACCAGCCGCACGGTGGCGTGGTGGAGCAGTCCTTCGCGCAGCAGCGACTGTGGTTCCTCGCGCAGCTCGACCCGGATGGGTCCGCCTACAACGCTCCCTTCGCCGCGAGGCTGAAAGGGCGGCTGGACGTTGGAGCGCTGGAGGACGCGTTCCGCGAGGTGGTGAGGCGGCACGAGTCACTGCGGACGACGTTCGGAGAAGTGGACGGCCGGCCGGTGCAGCGAATCCACGAGGCGGTGGAGTTCAGCCTGCGAGTGGAGGAGGTGGACGAAGGGGGCGTGCTGGCGCGAGTGGAGGAGGAGGCGCGCCGGCCGTTCGACCTGGAGCGAGGGCCGCTGCTGAGGGCGAAGGTGCTGAAGGTGGGGGAGGCGGAGCACGTGGTGGTGTGGGTGGTGCATCACATCGTGTTCGACGGGTGGTCGGTGGGAGTGTTGGAGAGGGAGCTGAGCGAAGCGTACGGGGCGAGGGTGAGAGG
>NZ_JABUMQ010000666.1:0-1301 GCF_013336645.1 Myxococcus sp. CA039A
TCGGTTGCGAGTTTGTGGCCGTCGTTTGCTCCACCGGCGCGGAACCGGGTTCCGGCGGCGTTTGCGTCGGTGCAGGCGTTGTTGCTGCCGGTGCGGTCGCTGGTGTGGTAGCCGAAGCAGAACCGGCAAAGATATGAGCAATATAGGAATAGTCCAGCGGGAATTCGTCCGGCAGACCGTGGCGGTTTTTCGCGTCCCAGGCCGGATGATGTGTGGAATAAACCACACGCGCGCCGCCTTGGCCTTTGTGTTTACGGCCTTTGTCATCAACTGCAACACTGAAAGTCTTGTAGTTGATGAACAGCACCATGTCCGCCCATTCCTTGACCAGCGCCGCCGTTCTGGAGCCCGTCTTCGCCCCGAGCTTCAATTGATAGCGATCATAGGCACCCATCTCATCGGGCTGCTCGAACTTCACAATCTGCGAGTGAGCCGTCAGCACAACATGAATACCGGCTTCGACGACATCACTCAGGAGATTCAGAAAACGTCCGAATTCCTCTGCAGCATAAATGTATCCTTTTCCATATCCGAAATCCTCAATGCCCTTTTTGTTATGCTGAGCACAAACCGATTCGTTGCACTGCATCTCTGCCCAGTCGATGGTGTCTATGACGAGCGTACCGAAGCGTGACGGCCCCTGCTGCTTCACCCACTGGACTTGCTGTTTGAGCATTTCCCAGCTTGTCGGCCTCGGAACACGTCTGACATCCAGCTCGGTTGTCGATCCTTCTGTATCGATGAAGATTGGATTTGGGAATTGAGCGGCCAGAGAGGATTTTCCAATCCCCTCCGGACCATACAGCACGGCCTTTTTGGCCTTCTGGATTTTGCCGCTAATGACTTCAAACATGATCAAAACTCACCTACTTTCCATGTCGGGCCGGGATTGATTTCGCCTTCCGGCTTTGCTTCCTGCAGTGTGATACCTTCCTGACCAACGACATATCCGTCCTCAATGATGATACTGCACTCATCACCGGTACTTACGCGCGTGGCGATTGCCTGCAATCCTTCCTGTTCGAGCCATTCGCCGAATTCTCGCAGCGAGTCCATGTCCATCTGCTCCAGCTTGTCGAGTAGCACAAATCCACATTGAGGTTTGAGTTTGCGTACAATGGCCGTAGCTACCTTCAGTTGATCGGATCCGCTCATGTTGTCCCATCGTTGGCCTTTGTACGTCAGTTCGCCATCCACGACGGAAAGCCCCGGCAGCGGCAAGTCCGCATTCGTTAGCAACTCCGTCTTCTGCTTCCTGACTGCTTCGATTTCGGCAGTCAATTGCTCGTATTGCTGGCCAT
>NZ_JABUMQ010000667.1:0-1295 GCF_013336645.1 Myxococcus sp. CA039A
CCCCTCGGAGCTGGAACGAGCGAACCGCGAGCCCCCCCAGCGCCACGTTGTTGAGGCCACCACCGCCCCACAACGCACTCGTGGACAGCGGCGGCACCAGCGACAGGTTGATGGGAACAGAGGGCATGTCCTCCAGCGTCCCCTCGTGCGCGAGCGGCACGTCCGACGACACAGTGCCTCCGCGCGCCGCCGTGCGTGTCAGCGTCACCGGAACGAAGTCGCCGACGCGCAGCTCCGCGTCACCCTTCGCCCCCACCAGCAACTCCGCCTCGAAGCGCTGCGAGGGACGCTCCAGCGTGACGTGGTAGCGCCCGGCCTCCAGGCCCAGCGAGAGCCGTCGCCCCGCGGGCTTCTGCAGCTCCGCCACCAGCTGGTTGCCCCAGTCGCGAACGAAGAGGCGGCCCTGCACGTCCTCCGCCACCCGCAGACGCGCGTTGGAGCCCCGCAGGTCCGTCATCACCAGGTCGCCACTGCCCGCCAGTTGGATGTCATAGGCCGCGTGCTGAGGGCCACCCTGCGAGCGCTCCGTGCGCGCCAGCGTCTCGTGGAAGGCGAACTGATACGCCTCGTGCAGCGTGACTCGTCCATCTCCCGTGGTGTCCGCCGCGCCGCGCAGGCCCGTGACGAGGAAGTGCGTGAAGAAGGACGCGCCGATGGCATCCGACTCCTGCGCCACCTCATCCGCGGAGCTGGAAGCCAGATAGGCATGGCCTCGCACCTGCGCGGACATGTCCGTGAGGAATGACGGACGCCGCAGTCCGCCCTTGAAGCGGGTGAGCGCGCCGGAGCCGCACGAGTCGAGGATGGCGATGCGCACGTCCACCGGCACCAGGCCCATCAGCTTGCGCAGGTCGCCGTAGGTGACGCGCTCGCCGCGCGGCAACAGGCCATCCGCGTCCGAGTGGCCCGAGTAATACACCACCAGCTCGCGCCGCACGCCGGGCGCGGCCGCGCCCTCCACCAGCGTCTTGAGCCGCTCCAGCGCCGACAGGAGCGCGTCCCGGTCCGCCTCCAGCAGCAGCACCCGGTCCGCGGTGGCCACGCCGCCCAGCTCTTCCAGGACGCGCGACATGGCCAGCGCGTCGGAGCCCGCATAGCGCAAGCGCTCGCGCCCGGGCCCGCCTTCACTGGAGCCGACGACGAGCGCGAAGCGGCGCAGCGCCGCGTCAGGCGCCTCCTCGAGCGGAGCGGCCCGAGAGCCCACGCCCCACGCCACCACCACCCACGCGGCCAGCACGCTGGCCACGCGTCCCCACCCGCGCGCTGTGCTCCGTCTCATCATCCGCTTCCCACCC
>NZ_JABUMQ010000668.1:0-1278 GCF_013336645.1 Myxococcus sp. CA039A
TCCTGACGCCCATCCAGCTCGACTTCTTCGAGAAGGAACTCCTCGAACCGCACCACTTCGCCCAGGCCTTCATGCTCGCGTCGAGCGAGCCGGTGGACGTCCCGTGCCTGGAAGCGGCGCTGCGCGCTGTCGTCGCCCACCACGACACGCTGCGGCTGCGCTTCACGCACCAGCAAGACGGCACCTGGCACCAGGAGTTCACCGGCCTGGAGTCCCTGGTCCGCCTGGAGCAGGTGGACCTCTCCTCCGTGCCCGAGGCGGAACTGCCTGCGGCCCTGGAGTCCGAAGCCTCCCGCATCCACGCCAGCCACAGGCTGGATGAGGGGCTGCTCCTGCGCGCCGCCCTCTTCCACCTCGGAGCCGAGCGAGGCTCACGTCTCCTGCTGTCGGTGCACCACCTGGGCGTGGATGGCGTCTCCTGGCGCACGCTGCTGGAGGACCTCGGCGCGGGTTATGTGCAATCGAGACAGGGCCGCCCGGTGGCGCTGCCGCCCAAGTCCACGTCCTTCAAGGCCTGGGCCTCGAAGCTGAGTGACTTCGCGCGCTCCGAGGAGGTCGTGCGTGAGCAGACGTACTGGCTGGAGGAGGGGCGACTCGAGGCTCCTGTCCTTCCCAGGGATGGCGCTGGCGGTGCCACTTCCGTGGCCTCCTCTCGCACGGTGGAAGTCTCCCTGGACGAAGCCCAGACGCGGCTCTTGTTGCAGGAGACACCGGCCGCGTGGCGGGCGCACATCAACGATGTGCTGCTGACGGCGGTGGCCGACAGCCTCACACACTGGATGGGCCAGCCTCGCCTGCGTGTGGAGCTGGAAGGCCATGGCCGCGAGCCGTTCTCCGACGACGTGGACCTGTCTCGCACGGTGGGCTGGCTCACCACGCTGTATCCCGTGACGCTGGACGTCTCGGGGACGACGAGCCTGGGCGACCGGTTGCGCGCGGTGCGGGACTCGCTGCGGCGCCTTCCCCGAAAGGGACTCGGCTACGGCCTGCTGCGCCACCTGTCGGATGACGAGCAATCCCAGCACCTCCGCGCGCTGCCTCGTGCCCAGGTGCTCTTCAACTACCTGGGTCAGTTCCATCAGTCCGCCGGTGACGACTCGGCGCTGAATCCGTTCACCGCCACGCGGGAGCCCCTGGGTGCCCTGCGCGCTCCCAAGGCCGCGCTCTCCCACCTGCTGGAGATCAACGGCTACGTCTTCGAGGGCCGACTGACCCTGGTGTGGACGTACAGCCAGGCAGCACACCGGACAGAGACCATCCAGTCCCTGGCCGACCATT
>NZ_JABUMQ010000669.1:0-1278 GCF_013336645.1 Myxococcus sp. CA039A
TCCTGACGCCCATCCAGCTCGACTTCTTCGAGAAGGAACTCCTCGAACCGCACCACTTCGCCCAGGCCTTCATGCTCGCGTCGAGCGAGCCGGTGGACGTCCCGTGCCTGGAAGCGGCGCTGCGCGCGGTCGTCACCCACCACGACACGCTGCGGCTGCGCTTCACACGCCAGCAAGACGGCACCTGGAACCAGGAGTTCACCGGCCTGGAGTCCCTGGTCCGCCTGGAGCAGGTGGACCTCTCTTCCGTGCCCGAGGCGGAGCTGCCCACGGCCCTGGAGTCCGAAGCCTCCCGCCTCCACGCCAGCCACAGGCTGGATGAGGGGCTGCTCCTGCGCGCCGCCCTCTTCCACCTCGGAGCCGAGCGAGGCACACGGCTCCTGCTGTCGGTGCATCACCTGGGTGTGGATGGCGTCTCCTGGCGCACGCTGCTGGAGGACCTCGGCGCGGGGTATGTGCAGTCGAGACAGGGGCGCCCGGTGGCGCTGCCGCCCAGGTCCACGTCCTTCAAGACCTGGGCCTCGAAGCTGAGTGACTTCGCTCGCTCCGAGGAGGTCGCGCGTGAGCGGACGTATTGGCTGGAGGAGGGGCGACTCGAGGCTCCTGCCCTCCCCAGGGATGGCGCTGGCGGCGCCACTTCCGTGGCCTCCTCGCGCACGGTGGAGGTCTCCCTCGACGAAGTCCAGACGCGGCTCTTGTTGCAGGAGACTCCGGCTGCGTGGCGGGCGCACATCAACGATGTGCTGCTGACGGCGGTGGCCGAGAGCCTCACACACTGGATGGGCCAGCCGCGCCTGCGTGTGGAACTGGAGGGCCATGGCCGCGAGCCGTTCTCCGACGACGTGGACCTGTCTCGCACGGTGGGCTGGCTCACCACGCTGTATCCCGTGACGCTGGACGTCTCGGGGACGACGAGCCTGGGTGGCCGGTTGCGCGCGGTGAGGGACTCGCTGCGGCGCCTTCCCCGAAAGGGACTCGGCTACGGCCTGCTGCGCCACCTGTCGGACGATGAGCAATCCCAGCACCTCCGCGCGCTCCCTCGTGCCCAGGTGCTCTTCAACTACCTGGGCCAGTTCCATCAGTCCGCCGGTGACGACTCGGCGCTGAATCCGTTCACCGCCACGCGGGAGCCCCTCGGTGCCCTGCGCGCACCCAAGGCCGCGCTCTCCCACCTGCTGGAGATCAACGGCTACGTCTTCGAGGGCCGACTGACCCTGGTGTGGACGTACAGCCAGGCAGCGCACCGGCCAGAGACCATCCAGTCCCTGGCCGACCATT
>NZ_JABUMQ010000066.1:0-37639 GCF_013336645.1 Myxococcus sp. CA039A
CGCCAGGGCAGCCCCCCGGCATCCCCCGCTGTCCACTTGTCCCACACTCACCCGAACTTCCGAGCCATCCAGGGATTCAGGTGGTGCGGCCCCACCACGCACCGCATTAAATGGAGGGGTTCATGGATGATTCCAACGCCAGGCTGGTCGCGGCACTGCTGGAAGCCCGACAGCGCCACTGCTTCCCCCCGGACGTGCGCCGGGCGGCCCCCGAGTTCGTCGCACAGGTCCTAGGGCTGCTGTTCCCTCACTTCGCGGAGCGCCTGGAGTGTACCGCCGCCGCTGTCCGCCGGGACGTCACCACCGTGGAGGCCAGCCTCCACCGCCTGCGCGAAACGCTCGCGCCCCTCTACCCGGACATCAACGCCAGCATCCCCGCGCGCTTCATGGAGCGGCTGCCGGAGCTCTACGACTGGCTCCGTCAGGACTCGCAGGCCATCTTCGACGCGGACCCCGCCGCCCGCTCCGTGGACGAGGTCATCCTCACGTACCCGGGCTTCCAGGCCATCGCCATCTTCCGCGTGGCCAATGCGCTGCACATGCTCGGCTTCCCGCTCCTGCCACGGCTGCTCACCGAGTTCGCCCACCAGCGCACCGGCGTGGACATCCACCCCGGCGCCACCATTGGCCGGCGGTTCGTCATCGACCACGGCACCGGCGTCGTCATCGGTGAGACGACGCTCATCGGCGACAACGTGAAGCTCTACCAGGGCGTCACGCTGGGCGCCCTCATGGTGGAGAAGGCCCTGGCGGACAAGAAGCGCCACCCCACGATTGAGGACGACGTGGTGGTGTACGCCAACGCCACCATCCTCGGAGGGGAGACGGTGGTGGGCCACGGCAGCATCATCGCCGGCAACGCGTGGCTCACGCAGAGCATCCCTCCGGGTTCCGTCGTCACCCGACGCAGCGAGATTCGTCCCCGTGGAGCCGACGGCGTCCTGGACGCCATCGAGTTCCACATTTGATGACGCCTTTGCGAAGCACCTACCCCGCGCAGCCCCCGACGAGGCCCGACATGAAGGTCAACAACATCCTCGAGACCATCGGCAACACGCCGCACGTACGCATCAACCGGCTGTTCCCGTCGCGCGTCACGGTCCACATGAAGCTGGAGCGCGCCAATCCGGGCGGCAGCATCAAGGACCGCATCGCCCTCTCCATGATTGAGGACGCGGAGAAGCGCGGCATCCTCAAGAAGAACAGCGTCATCATCGAGCCCACCAGCGGCAACACCGGCATCGGTCTGGCCATGGTCGCCGCGGTGAAGGGCTACAAGCTGGTGCTCGTCATGCCGGAGTCGATGAGCGTCGAGCGCCGCCGCCTGATGGCCGCCTATGGCGCGACGTTCGAGCTCACCCCGCGCGCCCAGGGAATGAAGGGCGCCATCGCCCGCGCCAACGAGCTGCTCTCCCAGGTGCCCGACTCGTGGATGCCCCAGCAGTTCGAGAACGAGGCCAACATCGAGGTGCACAAGCGCACCACCGCCCAGGAAATCCTCAAGGACTTCCCGGACGGGTTGGACTACCTGATTACCGGCGTGGGCACCGGCGGCCACATCACTGGCTGCGCCGAGGTGCTCAAGCAGCACTGGCCCAAGCTGAAGGTCCTCGCGGTGGAGCCCACCAAGTCGCCCGTCATCAGCGGCGGCCAGCCCGGCCCCCACCCCATCCAGGGCATCGGCGCGGGCTTCATCCCGAAGAACCTCCACACCGAGGTGCTGGACGGCACCGTACAGGTCACCGAGGAAGACGCCTTCGAGTTCACCCGCCGCTCCGCGCGCGAGGAGGGCATCTTCGTGGGCGTCTCCTCCGGCGCCGCGCTGTCCGCGGTGAACCAGAAGCTGGGTGAGATGTCGGACGGCAGCCGCGTGCTGTGCTTCTGCTACGACACCGGCGAGCGCTACCTGTCCATCGACACGCTCTTCTCGCCCCAGGGCTGAGCGCCGTCAGCCGCCGTATCCCCGCACCAATTCCACCAGCCGGTCCATCTCCTCCGGCAGGTTGTAGAAGTGCGGGGACAGGCGGATGCGCCCCCGGCGCACGGAGTGGGCGACGTGGTGCTCGGACAGATATGCCCCGAGCGCCCGCGCCTGCGCCCCGGGCGGCAGGAAGGTGAGGATGCCCGCGCGATGCTCCGGCGCGGGCCCCACCTCGCAGCCCAGCGCGAGCAGGCCCTTCTCCAGGGATGCGAGCAGCTCCCGGATGCGCGCCTCGATGTTCTCCACGCCCACCTCCTGCAACAGCTCCAGCGCGGCGCCCAGCGCGTAGAGGCCCGGGTACGCGGCGCTGCCCTCCTCGAACTTGCCCGCGTCGGCGCGCAGCTCGAAGTGGGTGCGGTTGAAGTTCCACGCGTCAGTGGTGCTGCGCCAGCCCACCAGCACCGGACGCAGCCGGGGCAGCACCTCCTTCGCCACGTACAACAGGCCAATGCCGGAGATACCGAGCATCCACTTGTGACTGTCCGCGCTCAGGAAGTGGATGCGACACTTCTTCACGTCCACCGGCACACAGCCGACGCTTTGGATGCCGTCCACACAGAAGAGGACGCCCGCGCGCTCGCACACCCGGCCCACCGCCTCCAGGTCCGTTCGGTGCCCTGTGGCGAACTGCACGGAGGACACCGCCACCAGCCGCGTGCGCGGCGTCAGGGCCTGCTCCACCGCTTCGGGGGTGACACCTCCGGACGGCACCTGGATTTCGCGCACCGCGACGCCGCGGTCCTTCAGGTGCAGCCACGGGTAGACGTTGGAGGGGTACTCCAGCGACGTGGCCACGGCCACCTCGTCCCCCGGCTTCCAGTCCAGGCCCTCCGCCACCAGACCCAGGCCGTGGCTGGTGTTGCGCACGAAGGCCACTTCGCCGGGCTCGGCATGGAGCAGGCGCGCCGCCAACGCACGGATGCGCTCGCAGTGGGCCTCCCAGCCTCGCTCGTGGCGGATGCCATGGTAGACGAGGTCGTCCATCCACTCGCGCACGGCTTCGGCGGCGCGCAGGCTGGTGGGCGCGACTCCGGCATGGTTGAAGTAGAGCTGCTCTTGCAGCACCGGGAAGAGGGCGCGGTAGGACTCGAGGGAGCGCGTCATGCGTCCGAGTCTAGCCACCCGCCTCCCAGTCAGGCGGACGACGTGCGCGGGGAGGCGTGCCCGCGTTCACCCGCCATCAGGGGCCCCCTCCCCTGACGGTGAGCGGATGGGCTATACCTCCGGCCCTCATCAGCGGGGAGCGCAGTGCATGCGTCGCGAGGTTCGCGGTTCCGTGAGGAGCACGTTGCTGCTGGGCCTCCTGTTGGCGGGCTGTGCCGGCACCGTCAAGGCCCCCTATCCGCCCATTCGCGCGGACACCTCTCCAGCGGCGCTCGCGCGCGGGGCGGTCATCTTCCATGCGAGCTGCGAGGCGTGTCACCGGAGCGGTGACGCGGAGACGGCCTCCGGCGCGCCGCTGCACGAGCTGCCGTCGTACATGGGCGACTTCCACTCGTCCAACCTCACCTCGCACCCCACGGCGGGCATCGGCGCGGCGACGGACGAGGAGCTGGCGCGCGTCATCCGCTACGCGGTGAGTCGAGACGGACGGCTGATGGTGATGCCCAGCTATGGCATGGGGGACAAGGACCTGGCGGCGGTGCTGGGCTTCATGCGCTCGGGGCATCCACTCTTCACGCCGGACGCGACTCCCGCGCCGCGCTCCGACTTCAGCTTCATTGGCGGACTGGGATTCCGAGTCATCACCGGCAACGAGCCGGTGCAGCGGCCCGTCGTCGGCATCCCCGTGCCGCCCAAGGGCCCCACGCTGGAGTACGGCCGGTACATGGCCCAGGACGTCTACGACTGCGCCTCCTGTCACACGCCGGGCTTCAGTCCGGACAAGACGCAGGGCGATGACGTCTTCTCGGGAGGAATGTCCTTCAAGGACCCGGAGGGCCAGGAGGTCCACTCCAGCAACATCACCTTCCATGAGACGGGGCTCGCCCACTGGACGCGGGCGGACTTCATGCGCGCGGTGCGGGATGGGATTGCGCCGGATGGCTCCGCGCTGCGCTCGCCCATGCCCCGCTTTCGCGGCATGGATGAGGAGGAGGCCCAGGCCCTCTATGACTATCTGCGCTCGATGCCACCTCGGAAGAACGCCGTGGACGGAGCACGGCCCCGACTCACCGCCACGACGCCCCGCCCGGACTGGGTAACGCCAGTCTCGTTGACCGGGGACGTGCGGGAAGTGGAAGCGCCCGAGGAGGCCACACCAACTGGCGAGGTCGCCCACGCGCCCGCTCCAACGAGCGGTCAAAGCGTCGCGACTCCGGCCGAGGCCACTTCGGCGCCAGCGAGCGTCGCGACCACTGGAGCCACGGCGGCGCCGAGCAGCAGTGCCTCCGCATCGGCGCCACCGAAGGTCGCACCGCCCGCGCCGCGCAAGCCTCGAGTCGTGCCAGCCCGGGTGGATGCGCCCAAGCTCTTCACGCAACTGGGTTGCGCGGGCTGTCATGCGCCCGGGGCCCGCTACCATGACCGGCTCGCTCGCGCCTCCCGCCGGGGCGACGCGGAGCTGGTGCGCTGGGTGCGCAACCCGGAGCAGTTCCAGCCGGGGACGACGATGCCCACCTACGCGGAGTTGCTCGACGTACCCACCGCGCTGGCCCTCGTCCGCTGGGTGAAATCCGGAGGCCCCGCGACCCTGCCTCCCGTCTCCCACTGACCCGCTGAAATTCGCGGGAAATGACCGGAGAAAGGGAGCCCCCACGTATCTGGGGTGGAAGTTCCTCGGGGTGTCCTTCGACACGCCGGGGCACGTGCCACCCCGGTGCCAACCGGCCCCTGCCCCGGGGTGGTGCGTGTAATCTTCCAAGCCTTCCGCCCCGTGGGGAGAAGGCTGCGTCCGGGACGCGGCTCGCATAGCGTGGACGCATGACGGAGTGCCTCCTCAACATCGACCTGGGTGAGCTGCCCGACGAGGATGTGCGGCTCTATGCGCTCGCCCAGGTGGCCAACATCGCCTGTGGCGGACACGCCGGAGACGACGCCTCCATGCGCCGAGCGCTGGAGCTGTGCGCGCGCCATGGCACCCGGGTGTGCGCGCATCCGTCCTATGAGGACCGCGAGGGCTTCGGACGAAGAGCGCTCGACGTGACACCGGACGTCCTGCGCGGACAGGTGGCGAGCCAGTGCGCGCGCCTCTCCAGGCTGGCGCAGGAGCAGCGGGTGCCGGTCGTCTACGCCAAGCTCCACGGCGCGCTGTACCACGCGGCCAACACCTCGCCCGTGCTGGCGCGCGCGGTGGTGGAGGGAATCGTCGAGGCGCTGGGCACGGGCGTCACCCTCATCGCGCCCGCCGAGGGCTCGCTGCGAGACGCGGCGAGGAATGCGGGGCTGGCCCATGCACGCGAGGGCTTCGCGGACCGGGGCACGCTTCCGGATGGCTCGCTGATTCCCCGGGGGCAACCGGGCGCGGTGCTCACGGAGGCGGCGAAGGTGCGGGAGAACACCGTGCGGCTGGCGACCCAGGGCACCGTCGATACGGTGTGCGTGCATGGCGACACGCCCGGGGCGGTGGAGCTGGCCCGCGAGGTGCGCGCCACGCTGGACGCGCTGTCACTCCACGTGGAGCCGCTGGGAGACGGCGCGCTGCGGCTGACGCTGCCCGACAGCCTGGAGCGGCGGGCGGCGCGCGAGGTGCTTCGGGCCCTGCCCGGCGTGGTGGACGCCGTCGTCACCGAGGAACACGCCTGCGTGTACTTCGACCCCTCCGCGCCTCCCGATGAACCCCGCCTGGCGCTGGCGCGACTGCTGCGCGAGACGGTGGCCCCGCCGGAGCAGGCGCTCATCACGTTGCGCGTGCGCTACGACGGGCCCGATTTGGAGAAGGTCGCCACGCGCGCGGGCCTGTCCGTGGACGAGGTGGCCCGGCTCCATGCGGCGCGCGAGTACTCGGTGCGCTGCGTGGGCTTCCTCCCGGGCTTCGCGTATCTGGGCGAGTTGGACCCCCGCATCGTCGTGCCGCGCCTTCCCACGCCGCGCATGCGGGTGCCGGCGCTCGCGGTGGGCATCGCGGGCGGACGCACGGGCGTGTATCCCTTCGCGTCGCCGGGCGGCTGGAACCTGATTGGCACGGCGCTGGACTTCACGGCCTTCCACCCGGACCGGGGCGCGGTGTTGCAACTCGGTGACCGGGTGCGCTTCGAGCGGGTGGGATGATGGCGGGCTGGCTGGAAATCGTGGGGATGGGAGGGCCCGCCACGGTGCAGGACGGCGGGCGGCCGGGGCAGATGCACCATGGCGTCCCACCCGGTGGCGCGCTGGTGCCGGAGCTGCTGGCGCTGGCCAACCGCGCCGTGGGCAACGCCTGGGACGCGGCGGCGCTGGAGTGCCTGGGGTCCCTGGAGCTGCGCGCGCGAGGCAGGCCCTTGCGCGTCTCGGTGGATGGGAGAAGCGAACAGGTGGTGTCCGACGGGGAGAGCCTCCGCGTGCCCGCCCCGGAGCACGCCAGCATCCGCTACGTCGCGGTGGACGGTGGACTGGACGTGCCGGAGGTGCTGGGTGGGCGCGGCACGCTGCTGGTGGCGCGACTGGGTGGACACGAAGGGCGCGTGCTGCGCCCCGGGGATTCGCTTCCCGTGGGAGCGCCGCGAGGGCCCTCGGAGCAGGTGGACGCGGAAGGCCTCTGGGATGACACGGCACCCATCCGGCTGATGCTCGGACCGGACACGGAGAGCTTCGACGCGCTGATGGCGGCCTCGCTCCTGGGAAGCAGCTTCACCGTGTCGAGCGCGAGCGACCGCGTGGGGATGCGCCTGCAGGGCCCCGCGCTGGCGCATGGCGATGAGGGCGCGAGCACGTCGCGGCCCATGGTGCGCGGCGCCATCCAGGTGACGCTGTCGGGTGAGCCCATCATCCTCGGGCCGGACCACCCCACCACGGGCGGCTATCCGCTCATCGCCACCGTCATCCGCGCGGACTGGGGCCGGCTCGGAGCACGGCGCCCCGGAGCCACCGTCGAGTTCCACGCCGTCAATCCAGACGAAGCACGCGAGGCCTGGCGACAGCACCTGCGGCGCTTTCGTGGCGGGGCCTGAGCAGGGTGAATCGCATGGAGCTGCGCACCGAACGGCTCGTCCTTCGGGACTTCCAGCGCGAGGACACCCCGAGCGTCTTCGCCTACCACTCCAAGCCCGCGTACCTGGAGCACTACGGCCAGCCGCCACCGACCCAGGAGGACGTACGCGCCTTCGTCGCCATGCTGTGTGGCTGGGCGCAAGAGGTCCCCCGGGCGAAGTACCAGCTCGCCATCACCCTGGACGGCCGCGTCATCGGCACCTGCGGCGTGCGCAAGCAAGCGCCCGAGGACACCTCCGCGGAATACGGCTGCGAGCTCGACCCGGCTTTCTGGGGTCACGGCTACGCGCGCGAGGCGTCGCGGGCCCTGCTCGAGTTCGGCTTCCAATCGCTCGGCCTGAAGAGGCTGTTCGCCCTCACCCAGCCCGGCAACCTCGGCGCCATCCGGCTCGCGGAGTCACTCGGCTTCCACCGCGTCACCGAAGGCCGCTACGAGCGCCTCCACCCCTGACGCTCAGCCCTCCATCGGCAGCGTGAAGGTGAAGGTCGTCCCCTGCCCGAGCTCGCTGCGCACGCGCACCGCGCCACCGTGCGCCTCGACGATGCCTCGGGTGATGGAGAGCCCCAGCCCCACGCCACTCCCCGGCACTCGCGTCGGCCGCTGGAGCCTGTCGAACAAGACGGGCAAGACCTCCGGCGCAATCCCCGCTCCCGTGTCCTCCACGCTCAGCTCGACCCAATCCGCATGGACCTCCGCCATGACGGTGATGCGCCCACCCGCGGGCGTGAAGCGGACGGCATTGCCCACCAGGTTGGAGAACACCTGATGGATGCGGTCCGGGTCACATCGCACGTCGACATCCCGCTCGGGCACGCGCAGCTCCAGCCCGATGCCCCGCTCCTGCGCCAGCGGCCCCAGCTCCGACGCCTGCTCCAACAGCCGCGAGAGCGCCAACGGCACGCGGCTCACCCGGAAGCCCCCGCCCTCGATGGCCGCGAAGTCGAGCAGGTCATGGATGAGCCGCTCCATCCGGAGCGCCGAGCGGTTGAGCGTGTCCAGATGATGCCGCGCGCGCCCGTTGAGCGGAGACAGCAGCGGCGCCAGCAGCGATGACGTCATGGCGATGACGCCCAGCGGATTGCGCAAGTCATGGGACACCATCGCCAGCAGCTCCCGGCGCAGGCGCGTCTCCGACTCGGCGGCCCGCCGCGCCGCGCGCTCCGCCTCGTACAGCCGCCCGTTCTCCACCGCGACGGCCGCGGAGTCCGCGAGCGACTGGAGGAGGGACACTTCCCGAATCCCCGGCACCCGGCGCTCCGCCCAGTACGCGCCAATGGCCCCCACGGGGTCCGCGCGACGCACCGGCACCATGACGAGGCTCTTCACGAACGTCGCGCGGTAGACGTCGTGAGGGATGCGGTCATCCGCGTAGATGTCCTCGATGACCACGGGCTCCCGGTTCAAGATGGCCCACCCGGAGATGCACGACTCGATGGGGAACCGATGCCCCTTCCATAAGGGGGCAATGGCCTCCTCATCCGCGTAGTGCACGAGGTTGCCTTCGCGCAGGACGAACGTGACCCCATCCGCGCCACTGAGCTGTCGTGCCGCCCGGCGCACCAACGCCATGACGTCTTCCAGCGTCCTCAGGTGCGCCAGCTCCTGCACCACGTCCAGCAAGACCAGCGCGTCGTCGAATGTCAGCGCCTCCAGTGGCAGGCGCTCCTGAAACCTTCGCAAGGGACGGCCTCCTTGTGAGAAGGACTCAGCCAACACACCTGGGAAACAGGACGTTCATTCGCTCGTCGTGTCCGCCCGGAGAGCATCCTGGCGACCTGCCTCCTGTCGACATCTTCTAGATATAGGAACCCGCGACCCGCCCGGCCACGCCGCGCGCCCAGGGAGCACCCGACGTCACGGGCTTTGCCCACGCGTCGACATCCGCCCACCACCCGGGGTTTCCACCTGAATGGAAAATAGCACCCGCTCGCCCCTTCAGGTGGGAGGTGCCGGTGTGGGTGCGTGCCCCTCCCGAAAAATCAGCGCACGGGGGTGAGGGGAAAAAAGCGCGGGGGCCGTCCCGGAAGACAGGCACGCACCAGGAACCGTCATGTCGACGGACTCGCGCCACCTCCGAGAGACGCCTTGCGAAAGACCGAGGACAACACGGGGCTGAGTTCGTGGCGAGGCCGCCCGGTCAACCCGCACGGGAAGAAGTCGCTTCCCGTGGCGCACGACAGCTCACGAGGCGTGTCCTTGCCGGAGTCGTCCGCCATCCCAGGAAGGCAACGAGCCTTCGTTGCCAGCGAGATACCCATCGAACAGAGCGTCACACTTGCCGGAGGAGGGACCTTTCGATGACCATGAGCGCTTCCTGGAGGACCTTCCGCGTGGAGTCGCAACCAAGGCCGACCCTGGCCGCGAGTCCTCTGTCAGGTCACGAGTTGGAGAAGCTTCGCAGGGAGCTGACCCAGGCCGTCGCCCGCGTGTGTCCCCCGCGCCTGGCCAACCGCCGTGATGACCTGGTGCAGACGGCGATGATGCGCGTCATGGAGCTCCAGCGCCGCGAGCCCGACCGCTCCCGGCTCTCCCCCTCCTACCTGTACCGCGTCGCGTACACGGCGCTGGTGGACGAACTGCGCAACGTGGATCGCCGCCGCGAGGTCCCCATCGAGGAGGTGGAGTCGCTGCCTCAGCAGCCGGTGGCGTCGGGAGACCCGGAGAAGTCCGCGAGCGCGTCGCAGATTGCCCGGGCGGTGCGCGACTGCCTGCGCCAGCTCGCACAGGACCGCAGGCTCGCGGTGACGCTGTACCTCCAGGGCCACACCGTGCCGGAAGCAGGAGAGCTGATGGGCTGGGACGGCAAGCGGACCGAGAACCTCGTCTACCGCGGGCTGAGCGCGCTGCGCGTCTGCCTCTCCACGAAGGGATTCGAGCCGTGAGCGAGCATCGACGCGACGACGAAACGAAGCCCGACGAGGCCACCGTCGAGCGCCTGCGCGCCACGGTGCGCGACGAGGAGCTGGCCGCGAGCGATGAACCGGTGGACGCCGACCTCGTGTGGCGCGCGGTGAGCGGGGAGCTGTCCGTGGAGGAGCGGAAGGCCGTCGTCGCTCGCGTGGCGGACGACCCCGCATGGGCCGCCGCGTGGCGACTGGCCCTGGAGCTGACGCGCGCGGCCAGGGAGGCCGAGGCACCCGAGCGTCCCGAGGCGGCGGGCCCTCACGCGCGGAGGCCGGCCGATGAGGCGCGGGAACGGCGGCGGTTCCGCTTCGCCTGGAGCCGTCCCCTGCTGGGCGCGGCGGCGACGGCGGCGCTGGCGCTGGTCGTGGTGGGGGTCGCGATGAGGGAGGACACCTTGTCTCCCAGGCTGCGCGGAGCGGACCCGTCGGGGCTGGTGTCCCAGGTGCCAGAGGACGCGCCGCTGAAGCGGGAGGACTGTGTCTTGCGTTGGAGCGGAGGCCCCGCCGGCACGCGCTGGTCGGTGCGGTTGTCCACGGAGGACCTGAGCTGGGTGCACCGCGCGGACTCGCTGGAGCAGAGCGAGTACCGGGTGCCCGCCTCCGTCCTCGCGCCGTTGGAGTCGGGAACGAAGCTGCTGTGGCAGGTGGAAGCGCGGTTGCCGGACGGACAGGTGCTTCGCGGCATCACCTTCGTCAATCGGTTGGAGTGATGCATGGGGAGCGAAGTCAGGGGAGGAACGTCATGAAGGCAGGCATTCAAATGAAGACGCAACGATGGATGCAGGGGGGGCTGCTGGCGCTCGCGGTACTGGTGGGTGGACTGTCTGGACAAGCCGGGGCGCAGGTTCCTCCGGTGACCACATCGGTGGTGCGGTCCACGCCCATCGCGGGCGAGGCGCGCGACCAGGTGGTGGCCTCGGTGGTGGAGAACGGCGTGCGCACCAGCGTCAATCAACTGGTGACCCTCCAGCTCGTCAACAGTGTCACCGGCGTCGTGGTGGCGCAGACCCATGGCGTGCTGACCGAGACCACGCCCCTGAGACTGAGCTACCGCGCGCTGGTCGCCGACACATTGTACGCGCGGGCCATCGCCTATCAGAGCAGCACGCCGCGCCTGGTGGCCATCCTCACCGTGGAGCGCTGGTCTCCGGTGGCGCCATCCCCGTGGTCCGAGCCGTCCGTCTGCTACTGGGAGCTGGAGCAGATGGAGAAGGATGAGATGCCCGAGCCGGAGCGGCCGACGGTTCCGACAACGATGCAGGTGCTCAAATGCATCCCCGTAGTCCACTCAGCACACTGACATCCCCTGTTGTGACGTTCCGGAAGCGACGACCCGAGGGCTGTCACTGGAGCATCCTCGCCCTCGCGGCGGGGATGCTCCTCGTCGTGTGTCCGGGCGCTGCTTTCGCGAAGGGCGCGGACCGTCCCCCGCCCCCCACGCTCGTGGAGTGCCGGGAGCGATTCGAGGCCCATCCGGAGGAGCAGTCCTCCGCGATGTGCTTCTACCAGTGCGCGCAGGCCGCGCCCGCGCGCGACACCGTCAGGCGCGAGCTGAAGGCCCTGATGGAGCGTCATCCCGACAACGGCTGGCTGGCCCTGGTGTCCGGACACGTGGAGTACCTGGCCGACAGGAAGGCCGCGGAGGCGCCCTACCACCGTGCCGCCTTGACCTTCCGTCGACTCAAGAACGCGGAGGGAGAGGTGCTGGCCGGCATCAACCTGCGCTCCATCCTCCTGACGATGGGGCGCGGCAGCGAGGCCCGGGAGTGGACACAACGCGTGGTCGAGGTGGCCCAGTCTTCCGGGCGGGCGGATCTCCACGCGCGCGCGCTCCTCGTCGAGGCCAGTCAACTCTACGAGGTGGATCAGGACCTGGGCCGGGCCTTTCGCGTCCTCAAGCGCGCCGAGCCGCTCACCTTTCCGGACGGCAGCCCAGGGCTGAAGGCCCAGTACCTGACCGTCATGACCGGCGTCAGCGAGCGGCTGGGCAGGCTGGAGGAGGCCACGGAGGCCAACCGCCGCCTGGCGGAGCACGCCCACGACACGCGAGGCCTCGCCCTGGAGGGGCAGGCGCGGTTCACGCTCGCCAACCTCGCGCTGCGGCGGCTGGATAGGGACCGCGAGCCGGGCGGCGGGGCGCGGGTGCTGGCCCTCGCCCGCGAGGCGCTGGTCGCCGCGGAGAACACGGGGAGCAAGGAGCTGGTGAGTCGCGCGCTGCGCCTGGTCGTGGACGTGCTCGGCCCATCCCCGGAGGAGCAGCTCGAGGCCGAGGCGCTGCTGGAGCGTTGCATGGAGCTGGCGGAGGAGCTGGACTCCAACCAGCGGCGAATCGCCTGTCTCTGGACGCGCGCGGAGCGGCGGGCCGGCCAGGACCCCGCCGCCGCGCTCCGGGACTCCGACACTTCGCTGCGACTGGCCTACGCGCATGGCGAGCCGCAGTACCTGGCCCTGGCCCTGCGCGGCCGAGGCACGGTGGCCTACCGGACACAGCCCCTGCTGGAGGCACTGGTGCATGTCGAGCGGGCCCTGGACGCGGTGGAGGCCCTCCGCCAATCACAGACCGATGCCTCCAGTCAGGCGGAGCTGTTCTCGAACTGGGCACGCGACTACCACCGCCTGGCGGGCTGGACGCTGGAGGCGGGCGGCGCGACGGGGAATACCGCCGTGCTGCCCGAGCGGGAGGCGCTGCGCAGGGCCTTCGGGGTGAGCGAGCGCCTCCGGGCGCGGACGCTGCTCGACGCCCTCATGGCCTCCCGCGCGTTGTTCCCGTCCAAGCCCACACCCGAGCGCCAGGAGGTGCAACGACGACTGACGGCCGTGCAGCGACGACTCCTGGAGCCGAACCTCCCTGCCCCGGAGCGCGAGAAGACCCTGCGTGAGCTGCAGGCGCTGGAGCACAGCGAGCGCGACTTGCGGCCCGCGCCGCGACACGGCGCGACGGAGTTCGCATCACTGGAGGCCGTCGAGCAGGAACTGGCCGAGGACGAGGCCCTGCTGGCCTTCCTCGTGGGCGACGACAAGAACCTGTCCGACGTCTCGGGGGGCGGCGCATGGGTGCTGGTGGTGACACGGGGCGGGGCGCGCGCGCACCGCATCCCCGAGCGCGCGCGGCTCGCGCAGGCCGTCACGCTGTTCTCCGGCCTGCTCGAGCGGCGCGACGGCTCAGAGGTCGGCGCGGCGGCGGCCCTCCATGCGCAACTGCTCGGCCCGGCGCTCGCGGCGCTGCCTCCGGGCGTGCGCAAGCTGTTGCTGGTCCCGGATGGACCGCTGCATGACCTGCCCTTCGCCGCGTTGCGGGAGCGTCCGGGCGACGAGCCCCTGGTGGCGCGTTACGAGCTGGCCCTGGTGCCCTCCGCCAGCCTGTGGCGGCACTGGCGTCTGGAGTCCCCGCACGACCCCGGGGGAGAAGCCCTGGTGCTGGCGGACCCCGACCGCACCAAGTCTCCCCTGGATGGAGCCATCGCCGCGGCGACAGAGCGCGGCGGCGTCTTCGCGGAGGCGGCGCGGCTCGGAGCACTTCCCGAGGCCCGGCGCGAGGGGCATGCGGTGATGGAGGCGCTGCGCACCACCCAGGTGACACCCCACCTCCTGGTGGGCACCGAGGCCTCCGAGCGCGCCCTCAAGAACACCGACCTCGCACGCGTGAAGGTGTTGCATCTGGCGGCCCATGCCGTCGTCGACGCGGAGGCTCCCGAGCGCTCCGCGCTGGTGCTCGCGCCGGGCTCCGACGAGGAGGACGGCATCCTCCAGCCTCGTGACATCGTCGACCTGCCCCTGAAGGGCGCGCTGGTGGTGCTCTCCGCCTGTCGAAGCGCCTCTGGAGCGGTGCTGGCCGGAGAAGGGGTGCTGAGCCTGGCGCGCGCCTTCTTCGAGGCGGGCTCGCGCGCGGTGGTGGCCAGCTTGTGGCCCCTGCAGGACGCGGAAGCCGCGGACCTGGTGGAGCGCTTCTACCGGCACCTGGCCATGGGGGCGAGCACGTCGGCGGCGCTGAGGGCCGCGCAGTTGGAGGCCATCGATGACGGGCTGCCCCCGGCCGCGTGGGCAGGACTGGTGGTGCTGGGAGATGCGTCGCTCGTGGTCACCTCGCCGCGCGAGGACCCGGCCCGCTTCCCAGTCGGAGTGGGAAGCAAGGCGGTGCTCGTCATCGCGACGGCGCTCCTCATCGGCCTCGCGCTCGGGGCCCGCCATCGAACTCGCGGCGGGCCCCCTCCCTGACGGGCTCAGCAGCCGAACGGCGTCCCGTTGCCGCCCGCGCTGAAGGGCGTCCAGATGTAGTTCGGGTCCAGCCCCTCATACGACTGCGAGTTGCAGTACAGGTTCGTCTGCTGGAAGTTGATGAAGCAGCCGCCAGCCAGGCTCGACAGCCAGTTGGTGCGCGTCTTCCAGTCGCTGCACGTGGACACGTGGTGCTGGTGGACACCGTTGTTGTTGAGCGTGGTGGCGCGGCTGTGGGCCTTGAAGTCGTTGTTCACGTTCACGTAGGGGAAATACCAGACGTGCCCCTGGGGAATGGTCTTCTTGAAGAGAACGCCCCAGTCGCACCAACTCTTCAGGCAGTTGCGCTTCTGGATGTCCCAGAAGACGCCGCCGTTGATGGCGCGCACGTAGGCGCCATACCCAATCATGTCCGTCGAAATCCACTCGGTGACCTCGTCGATGTCCCGGTGCCAGTCCTCGCAGCGACCCGCATTGTCGTGCATGGTGCCCTGCCCACCGGCCTTCAAGCCGCCGCACGTGCCCAGGGAGCGCGGTGCACCCGAGCCGAGGGCCGGCTCCGAGACGGACGGCGACGTGCTGCCCTGCTTCCAGTTGCCAGCGGCGACGACCACGTCGCTGTGGGCCTGGAGCGTGCGAGGCACCATCGTGCCCGTGGGAGACAGCGCGAGGTAGAGGGCCGCGGGGCTCGCGGCGGCGGACATCTGCGTCATCACCCGGTTGATGGACGTGGTGGACGTCTCGGGCCCACCCACGGCGACGGCGATGGACTCTTCGTCCACCCGGATGAACTCGACGGTGACGTCATCGGGGGCCCGAAGCGTGGTCAGCACCGGCGCGGTGACGGCGTCGCCCGCGGGGCTCTGCACGACGGCGAGCGTCAGCGGCGGCAGACCATCATCCGGGTATTCCGGCTCGGGCGGGTTCGTGACGGACGACGCACTGGCACTGTCCAGCGCGGGCGGTGACTCCTCCACGCCCGAGTTCGGGGAATCACAGCCGACGGAAAGAGACCACAGCAGACACAGGGGAGACAGACGCACGCCCCAGGACAGGGGGCGACGCGACACGAAGCGAGGGGACATCGAGGCTCCACCACGGGCGCCCGGTCGCCATCATGGCGAGCCAGCCAATCGCGCCAGTGCCTCCACCCAACGTCCCCCGCGGGGGAATCCCCTCACCGATTGAGCAGGCGCGCGAGGAACTCACGGGTGCGAGGGTGCTGGGGCTCGCGCAACACCTGTTGAGGCGGGCCCTCCTCCACCACCTTCCCCGCGTCCATGAACACCACGCGGTGCGCCACGTCCGCCGCGAAGCCCATCTCGTGCGTCACCACGCACATCGTCATGCCCTCGCGCGCCAGCTCGCGCATGACCTCCAGCACCTCGCCCACCAGCTCCGGGTCCAACGCGCTGGTCGGCTCGTCGAAGAGCATCAACTCCGGCTTCATCGCCAGCGCCCGGGCAATCGCCACCCGCTGCTGCTGACCACCGGAGAGCTGTCCCGGGTACGCGTCCGCGCGCGAGTCCAGATGGACCATGGCCAGCATGCGCCGCCCCAGGGCCTCCGCCTCCGCGTCCGACAGCCCCAACACCTTGCGCGGCGCCAGCGTCACGTTGGCCAGCGCGCTCAGGTGGGGGAACAGGTGGAAGCGCTGGAACACCATGCCCACGCGGCGGTGCAGCACCTGGAGCGCCTTGGGCTCATCGCTCACCTGTGTGCCCCCGACGACGACCTGGCCCTCGGAGGGGACTTCCAGGCCGCACAGGCACCGCAAGAGCGTGGACTTGCCACAGCCGGACGGGCCCACGAAGACCACCACCTCTCCGGGCTGCACCGTGAGGTCCACGCCCTTGAGGACCTCCAGCGCCCCGAAACGCTTGTGCAGATTGCGAACCTCGACGAGCGCCATGGCTTTCCTCACCCCTGACGGTGGAGGCGCTTCTCCAGCGCCGAGGCCAGCCGTGTCAGCGGCAGCGTGGCCAACAAATAGAACAACGCGACGAGCGGCCAGACAGCCAGCGGCGCGGCGAGCTGGCTCGCCAGCTCCTGCCCCGCCCGCGTCAGCTCCGCCATGCCGATGATGGACACCAGCGAGGAGTCCTTCAGCAGCGCGATGCCCTCGTTCGTCAAGGGCGGCAGCACGTTGCGCACCGCCTGCGGGAGGATGACGTAGCGCATGACCTGCGCGCGGCCCATCCCCAGCGCTCGCGCGGCCTCCTCCTGCCCCGCGTCCACGGAGGCGATGCCCGCCCGGAAGATTTCCGCCACGTACGCGGCACTGTTGAGCGTCAGCGCCAGCACCGCCGCCAGCATCGGCGCCAGGTCCACGCCCAAGAGCTGCGGCAGCGCGTAGTAGATGAAGATGATTTGCACCAGCAGCGGCGTTCCACGAAGCCCCTCGACGTACGCGGCGCACAGCCACGCCAGCGGTCGGAAGCGCACCCGCCGCCCCAGCGCCACGGCCAGTCCCAGGGGCAGCCCGGAGATCAACGCCAGCACGGTGAGCCCCAGCGTCAGGCCCAGGCCCTGAACGAGCCGCCAGGTCACCTTGCCCCAGGGCACGGCCTGCGGCGTCGCCTGGGCCTTCTGGGCCGCCTCGCCGAAGTAGCGCTCCTCCAGCGCGGCGAACTTCCCGCTGTCGCGAAGGCGCTGGAGCGCGGCGTTGACGGCCTCGCGCAGCGCGGGGTCATCCGGCCGCATCGCGATGCCGTAGTGCTCCTCCGTCAGCAGCCCGCCCGCGGCGCGCAGACCCTGGAAGCCGTGGGCCAGGAAGTAGCGCAGCGTCGGCCCATCCCCCACCACGCCCGCCAGGTTGCCGTTGCGCAGGTCCTGGAGCGCCAGGTCGATGCTCGGGTACTGCCGCACCTCGATGTCCGGGAACTTCTCCAGCACCAGCGAGGCACTGGTGTTGATTTGAATGCCCGCCGTCTTCCCGCGCAGGCTCTCGATTCCGGTGACGGCCGTGTCCGCCTCCCGCGCCACCACGAGCTGTCCCGCCGTGTAGTACGGCGCGGAGAAGCCCAGCCGCTGCTGGCGCTCGGGCGTTATCGTCACGGCCGAAATCACCAGGTCGAACTTCCCCGCCATCAGCGCGGGAAACACCCCGTCGAAGGACGTGTTCGTCCACGCCACCTTCGCGCCCAGCTCTTCCGCGATGAGCGCTCCCAGCTCGATGTCGAACCCCACCAGCTCGCCGTCCTTCACGGACTCGAACGGCGGGTAGGTGGCATCCGTCCCGATGCGCAGCGTCCGCCCCTTCCAGTCCCCCCGGGAGCCCGGCGCCTCACCCCGGCCACAGCCGAGCAGCACCAGCACCCCCCACACGAGGCACAGCAAGGCCAGCCCGGGAGTGTGGGCCTGGCGACACGAAAGGCGGCGGCGCGACATGGAACGAACAGCTCCCATGCCCAACTATCCCTGAGGCATCAAGGGTTTCCACCGGGACCGGACAACCCGTGACAGCCACGCAACTTCCGCCCTCTCCGGGCCGATACTCTTCCACACCATGAAGACCCCCATCTCCGGCCCCCGCGTCCAGCCCCGTCCGCTCGAGACCCCTGCCACCCCGGCGCCCGTCCGCAACGAGGTGAAGCCCCAGGCGCCCGTGGTGCGCGGTGACGCTCGCGACGTGTCCCTGTTCGACACGGGCGCGGCGCGCAAGCCGACGGTGGCGCTGACCACGCCGGTCGCCCCCCAGGGGACGAACGTCGCCCCGGGCACCTACCCCAGCGTCGCGGACGTGAAGGCCATTGCCTCCATCCAGGACCCGGTGGCGCGCAACTACGCGATTACGCAGGGCTACGCGGACCTGTCCAACGGCCTGGGTCAGATGCTCGGCAAGGAGAACGCCAACTGGTCCACCTTCGCGACGTGGGCGTCCAAGCAGGCGGGCGTGAGCATCCGCAACGAGGACATGCCCAAGTTCTTCACCGACGCGCTCAAGGGCGCCGGTGACATGGCCGGTCCGCTGAAGAAGGTGGACGACGTGCTGCGCAAGGTGGGCCTGCCCGCGCTGCCGCTGGCGGACATCGCCGCGGCGGGCAGCGAGGCGCTCAACAACGTCAGCAAGTCGATTGCCGACGGCAACCAGTTCGTCTTCAACGAGGTGGGCCAGGAGTTCGCCCGCTTCATCGAGACCTTCCAGGGCGACACGTCCTACGACGCCGCCAAGACGCAGAAGTACCTGGACGGCTTCGGCAAGGACAAGCCGCTCCTGAAGGAGGCCTTCGGCCACTACACCAAGGCCATGTTCGAGAAGGACCCGAACAAGAAGGCGGAGCTGATGCTGCTGGCCAATGACCAGATTGGCCTGCACGAGCAGACGCAGCTCCAGCAGCACGTGGAGAAGGCGCTCAACGCGCCGGTGAAGGACACCTTCCGGAGCATCCTCAAGCAGAGCATCGAGTCCGGCATCAACGCGCTGCCCTTCCCCGCCAACCTCGCGGGCAAGGCCGCCCTGAAGACGGGCCTCGTGGACGCGGCGCTCAACCCCCTGGTCGACGCGACGGCCTCCGTGTTCCGCCGGCTCGCCACCGAGCACATGATGAAGCTCGCGGTGCCGGGCGGCGCGCTGAAGCTGGGCAACGACCTGCCCCCGCCTCCGGGGATGGAGAGCACGCTCTTCCCGCCGCACCTGCGCGCCATCGAGAACCCGGAGCTGCGCGCCCTGCTGGGCAAGCTGGACTCCAGCTCCGACAGCCTCAAGGGCACCGCGGCCAAGGACTGGAGCAAGCTGGACCAGCGGATGAACTACATCATCGACCTGTTCCGCACGCGCCAGTCGGACCCGCACCTGTTCGACGCGCCGTTCGGCAAGACGGGCACCACCTACCCGCTGCCGGCCACCCAGCAGCGCGCGGGCTGAAGTCCCTCGGGGCGCCGTCACCTCGGCGCCCCGTCGCCGTCACACCTCGTCCACCACGAACTGCTCCTGCCGGGCGATGCCCAGCTTCTTCATCCGGCTCTGGAGCGTGGAGGGCTTGAGGCCCAGGAGCGCCGCCGCCCCGCCCGGCCCGTAGACGCGCCCCCGCGTGAGCGTCAGCACCCGCAGGATGTGCTCCCGCTGCACCGCCGCCAGCGTCAGCACCGAGCCGGGCTTCATCGTCGCGTCCAGCACGCTCGGCACCGCCGGCTCCACCTGCGCCGCCGGGTGAGCACTTCCACCGTGCGACACCACGTCGAACGAGGAAGGACCCAGCTCCGTGCCCTTCGTCAGGATGGTGGCGCGCTCCAGCGCGTTGCCCAGCTCGCGCAGGTTGCCCGGCCAGTCATACGACTCCAGCCTGGCCAGCCCCGCCGGTGACACGCGCATGCCGCGCCGACCGGTGCGCCGCGCCTGCTCTTCCAGGAGGAACGTGCACAACTGCGCCAGGTCCTCGCGCCGCTCGCGCAGGGGCGGCAGTCGCAGCGGGAAGACACTCAGCCGGTAGTAGAGGTCCTCGCGGAAGCGCTTCTCGGCGATGGCGCGGTGCAGGTCCACGTGCGTGGCCGCGAGGATGCGCACGTCCGAGCGCACCGTCTTGTCGCTGCCCACCGGTTCGAAGGCCTTCTCCTGGAGCGCGCGCAAGAGCTTCGCCTGAAGTTCGACGGGCAGCTCGCCCACCTCGTCCAAGAGCAGCGTGCCTCCGCTCGCCATCTGGAAGCGGCCCGCGCGGTCCTTCGTCGCGCCGGTGAAGGCGCCCTTCACGTGGCCGAACAGCTCGCTCTCCAGCAGGCCCGCCGGAATCGCCGCGCAGTTGAGCGTGACGAAGGGCTGGTCCGCGCGCGAGCTCCACTTGTGGATGGCCCGCGCCAGCCGCTCCTTGCCCGTGCCCGTCTCACCGGTAATCAGCACCGGCGTGTCCGTCTCCGCCACCTGCCGCGCCCGCCGCGCCAAATCCCTCATGACGGGACTCAGCGACGCCTCGAGGATTCCCTCCGACTCTCCGCTGAGCTGCGCCTCCAGGAGCTTCGCGTGCTCATGGTCCTGCCGGTGCAGCCGCTCGAACGTCGCGCGCTGCTCGGCCGCCTGGAGCGCCGTCGCCAACATCTGGCCGTACACCTCCACCAGGTCCACCACCGGCTGCGGGTACGTCTCGCACTCGGCGCGGTCCAACGTGAGCACGCCATAGGTGCGCTCGCCCGCGCACAGCGGCACCACCATGCACGCGTGCCCCGGCGGCAAATCCAGCACGCCGTCGAACGGGTCTCCGTCGCCGTGCGAGTGGTCCTCTTCCGTGAAGGCCCGCGCGCGCCGTGTCTCCAGCGCATGCCGCAGCGAGGGGAACTCCGACAACGTCAGCGCGTGGTGGCGCACCTTCGCGTTCGCCAGCGGACCGCGCGCCGCCACCGACACCAGCTTGCCGTCCCTCAGCAGGAACAGCGTCGCCAGGTCGAAGCGCACCACGCGCGTCAACCAGTCCAGTCCTCGACGAAGCAGCTCATCCACCGAATCTTCGGTGGTTGCCAGCTCGACCAGGTCCCGAGCATCCTTCGCGCCCTCGGTTGGCGCTGACAGTTCATCCGACATGAGGCATGAATAATAGCGCTCCACCGAAATTGCAGTGGCGGTCATCACCGATATTTCGTTATTCACCGTCCCAGCAACACCGGCCAGTGGGGGCCTGAAGTCAAATCCCCGGAATCATTGAAGTCGATTGACTGGCACGAGGTCTGCTGTAGCCGTTAGCAGAAGACACCTTCCCAGGGGCCCCCCGCGGGTCCCTCAACCCAAGGAGCAGTACATGCTGACCGTTGGCGACAAGATTCCGAGCTTCAAGGTCAAGGCCACCGTGAGCCTGGAGAAGGGCAAGGAGTTCCAGGAGATCACGAACGAGACCTACAAGGGCAAGTGGCTGGTGCTGTTTGCGTGGCCCAAGGACTTCACGTTCATCTGCCCCACGGAGATCGCGGAGTTCGGCAAGAAGAACAAGGACTTCAATGACCGTGACGCGCAGGTGCTGGGCCTGAGCACGGACAGCGAGTTCGTGCACCACGCGTGGCGCACGCACCACCCGGACCTCAAGGGCCTGCCGTTCCCGATGCTGGCGGACCTGAAGCACGAGCTCTGCAACGCGCTGGGCATCCTCCACAAGGAGGAGGGCGTGGCGCTGCGCGCGACGTTCATCGCGGACCCCGAGGGCATCATCCGCCACGTGACGGTCAACGACCTGTCCGTGGGCCGCAACGTCTCCGAGACGGTCCGCACCCTGGACGCGCTCCAGACGGACGAGCTGTGCCCCTGCAACTGGAGCAAGGGTGAGGAGACCCTGACCCAGAAGCTGGCGAAGGCGGGGTAACGCGTCATGGCCTCGCTCGAAGTCGTCCGCTCTGAACTCGCGGACGCCCACAAGGACACCCGCCTCAACCTCCAGGCAGTCCTGGAAGGTGGCAGCCTCACCCCCGAGCAGCGCTGGGGCGTGGCTGTCGCGTCGGCCTACGCCGTTCGGAATGACCGGCTGAAGGAAGCGATGCTCAACGAGGCGCGGAAGGCACTCGCGAACCCCGAGCCCATCATCGAGGACGCGCGTGCTGCGGCGTCGCTGATGGCGATGAACAACGTCTACTACCGCTTCCGGCACATGATCGGGAAAGAGTCGTACTCGACCAAGCGCGCCGGACTGCGGATGAACAGGCTCGCGCAGGTGCTGACCAACAAGGTGGACTTCGAGCTGGTCTGCCTCGCGGTCAGCGCCATCAACGGCTGCGAGATGTGCATGCAGTCCCACGAGAAGGTCGTCCTCGAGGGCGGCCTCTCCGAGGACCAGGTGCACGACGCGGTGCGAGTCGCGGCGGTCATCCACGCCGCGGCGGTGGGCCTGGAGTCTTAAGCCTCGCACCCGCGAGTCATTCGCTGTGCTTCACCCGCGCCCTCCGGTGGAAACACCGGGGGGCGCTCCATTTGTGGGCGACGCGCATCTGAACGAGCGTCCGCACCCCTTAAGAACGAAAGGAAGTCCCTCATGTACAAGAGCCCCAGCCCCCTCCCCGAGAAGACCCGCGCCTCCATCGCCGAATCGCTCAACGCCCGCCTGGCGGACGGCCTGGACCTGCACTCGCAAATCAAGGTGGCCCACTGGAACATCAAGGGCCCGCAGTTCGCGGCGCTGCACCCGCTGTTCGAGACCTTCGCCGTCAGCCTCGCCAACCACAACGACTCCATCGCCGAGCGCGCGGTGACGCTGGGGGGCAAGGCGTTTGGCACCACCCGCCATGTCAGCAAGTCCAGTCGCCTGCCTGAGTATCCGCAGGAGACGACGCGTGACTTGGAGCACGTGAAGCTGCTCGCCGAACGCATCGAGGTCTACCTGGAAGGCCTGCGAGACAGCCGCAAGCTCTTCGTCGAGGTGGATGACGCGGATTCCGAGGACCTGGCCACCGGCATCATCGTGGAGTTCGAGAAGCACGTCTGGTTCCTGCGCGCCTCACTGGAGACCTGAGGCCGGCGGCACCCGGGGCGAAGGCGCCGTGAGTGTGCATGGCGCTATACGCTCCCAGCACGTTTGACGGAGCCCTTGTGCCTGTTTTCGCCACGTTGCGAAGGGCACGAGGGTTGCTCTACCAGGGAGCACCCCGCCCGCGACGATGCGGTCCGGGCATCCCTGGAGAAGTCCCCGTGCGAACCCTCATTGGCCTGTCTCTCTCCGCCCTCCTCGTCGCGTGTGGCCGCGACGTGCCCCCGGATGAAGTGATTGAAGCCGCCAAGGCGCGCGTGGAGCGCGTCGTCGCGGCGGGGCACCTGACGCGGGGCGCGCTGGAGGTGCTCGGGTTCATGCCCGTGTACACCTGTGGCGAGCCGCGCCGGGCGTTCCTGGATATCGCGGCGCCCGACGTGAGCGCGCGCCTGTCCTGCGCCACGGCCACGGTGGAGCAGCTCGACGCGGTGACGGACGGCGTGGTGCTGAGCTTCAACGGGCCGGACTGCGAGGTCCACGGCCTGCGGCTCGAAGGCCGTGCCTTCTTCAAGTACAGCGGCGGTGTGGACCGGATGGACGTCTCGGTGGACCTGCGCCAGCTGCGCGTGGACGGCGCGGTGCTGCCCGCGGAGGTCGGCTATGGCACCTGTGGAGACCAGACGAGCGTCTGGGCGAAGGCGGCCGGCGACGTCCCGGGACGCCCGGGCCACACGCTGCGCGTGGACGCGCGGGTGGGCAAGCGCGCGGGCCTGCCGCTGTTGGGTGGCTCCTCGCTGGTGCTCGACGGTGAAGGGGAGCTCACGGGCCCCGACGGCGTGGACACGATGACGCTCGACACCCTCCAGTACGAGGTGGGCGAGTACCTGCCCAAGGAGGGCACGGCCATCCTGGAGACGTCGGACGGACACCGCGTGGAGGCGAACTTCCAGCCGGGCCTGTGGCGGCTGGGCAAGGTGGAGGTGACGGTGGATGACCACGCCTCCGTGACGGTGCCCATCATCCGGTAGCAAGGGAATGCGCGCGCGTCGTCGCTTTCCGCTAGGGTTCCCGGCCGTGAGCGACGACGTCACGATTCCCGCATTCCGCTCCGTGCCCCGCACGGGCGTCATCTACGTCACCGCCGAGGCCACGCGCCGAGGCTACCGTTCCAGCGACCCCGACTGGTGCAACCTGGGCCAGGGGCAGCCGGAGACGGGAGATTTGCCCGGCGCACCGGCCCGCCTGAACACGGTGAACATCGACGTGGCGGACATGGAGTACGCACCGGTGGCGGGGCTGTGGGACGTGCGAGAAGCCATCGCCGGCCTCTACAACCGCCTCTACCGCAAGGGGCTGCCCAGCCAGTACAGCGCGGAGAACGTGTGTCTCTCCGGTGGCGGGCGAGCGGCCCTCACCCGCGCCGCGGCGAGCCTGGGCTCCATCAACCTGGGCCACTTCCTGCCGGACTACACGGCCTACGAGGAGCTGCTGGACGTCTTCAAGGCGTTCACCGCCATCCCCATCCTCCTGGAGGGTGAGCGCGGCTACGCCTTCACCCACGAGGACCTGCGCCGCGAGGTGCAGGGCCGCGGGCTGTCCGCGCTGCTCTTCTCCAACCCGTGCAACCCCACCGGCAAGCTGGTGCAGGGGGACGAGCTGGCGCGGTGGGTGGGCGTGGCGCGTGAGCAGGAGTGCGTGCTGCTCATCGACGAGTTCTATTCGCACTACATCTGGACGGGCCGCCCCGGGCACCTGCCGGTGGAGAGCGCCGCGCGCTACGTGGAGGACGTGAACCGCGACCCCGTCGTCCTCTTCGACGGCTTCACCAAGAACTGGCGTTATCCGGGCTGGCGCATGACGTGGACGGTGGGGCCCAAGCAGGTGATTGAAGCCGTCTCCAGCGCGGGCAGCTTCCTGGACGGAGGAGGCAGCCGGCCCTTGCAGCGCGCCGCCATTCCCCTGCTCCAGGAGGAGCCTGTCATCGCGGAGACGCTGGCCATCCACACGGCCTTCCGCGAGAAGCGGGACAAGTTCCACTCGCGCCTGGAGCGGCTGGGCATCCGCACGGACCGCGCGCCGGATGGGACGTTCTATGTCTGGGGCAACGTGTCCGGACTGCCCGCGCCGCTCAACGACGGCATGGGCTTCTTCCGCGCCGCGCTGGAGCAGAAGATCATCACCGTGCCGGGTGAGTTCTTCGACGTGAATCCAGGCAAGCGCCGCGCGCGGCCATCCCGCTTCCGCGGCTACGTGCGGCTGTCTTTCGGGCCGTCCATGGAAGTGCTGGAGAAGGCGCTGACGCGACTGGAAGCCATGGTGCTGCAGCACAGCCGCACCTGACGCGCGCAACCACCTTCCGGAGCCAACGCGTCCCTGGCGGCTCCGGAAGGCGATGACACCCATCCGCTAGAAAATCTCCGCCAGCCCTTCCGCGCCCAGGGTGTTCCACTCCACCTCGAACTCGACGGGCGCGCCCACCAGCTCGTTGAACTTCTGCTGCCACATCAGGAAGACGCTCTGCTGATACAGCGCGATGGCCTTCCGTTCCGGCAAACCCATGCATGCCCCTCGGATGTGATTCCAGTGATTGGAATTGAAGGGCGACACGACTCTACTGAGAGAACGAGCTGCCAAACACTCCGAGTCTCAAGAAACGAGACACGCCTGTCTTGAAATGACTCACCAGACCTGGAGGCCGAGCGACAGGTTCCGGAACGACCCGGGGCCCCGCGTGACGCGCGCCTGGAGGCCGTATGCTTCCCGGCGCCCATGAAACTCCCCTCCTCCCGGCTCGCGCTGCTCGGCGTCCTCTACTTCGTGCAGGGCCTGCCCTTCGGTTTCCAGGCCACCGCGCTGCCCGTGTACCTGCGGGAGCAAGGGGTGTCGCTCACCGCGCTGGGCTTCGCCGGGGTACTCGCGCTGCCCTGGGGGCTCAAGGCGCTCTGGGCGCCGCTGGTGGACCGATATCACTCCGCGCGGCTCGGGCGTCGCAGGTCCTGGATTCTGCCGATGCAAGCGGGCCTGACGCTCACCTGCGCGGCGGCGGGGTTCATGGTCTCCGAAGGGGGCTCGCTGAAGATCCTCCTGGGGCTCATCCTGGTGATGAACCTCTTCGCCGCCACCCAGGACATCGCGGTGGATGGGCTCGCGGTGGACACGCTGAGGCCGGAGGAGCTGGGCCTGGGCAACTCCGTGCAGGTGGTGGGCTACAAGCTGGGGATGCTCACGGGCGGCGGGCTCCTGGTCTGGGCCAGCAAGTCCATTGGCTGGTCCGGCCTGTTCCTGTCCATGGCCGCGCTGTGCGCGGGCGCGCTCGTGGTGACGCTGCTCACCCGCGAGCCACCTCCGCGTGAGGATGCGAGCGGACGCGACACCGCGTCGCCCCCGGAGACACGCCTGAGCTGGCGGCAACTGCGCGAGCGCTTCGCCTCGGTGATGATGAAGCCGGGCACGCTCTGGCTGCTGCTCTTCATTGGCACGTACAAGTTCGGCGAGACGATGGCGGACGTGCTCTACAAGCCCTTCCTCCTCGACGCGGGCATACCCGCCTGGCAGATAGGCCAGTGGGTGGGGACGTGGGGGAACGTGGCTTCCATCCTCGGCTCCCTCGCGGGAGGACTGCTCGCCACGCGCCTGCCCATCGTCGGAGCCCTGACGCTCACCGCCTCGCTTCGCGTGCTGCCGCTCATGGGCCGCTGGTGGCTGGCGACCCACGGCGTCAGCGACGCGGGCGTCATCGGCGTCACGCTCGCTGAGGAGCTGGTGGGCGGCGCGCTCACCACGGTGATGTTCGCGTTCATGATGTCTCGCGTGGACCGGCGTATCGGCGCCACGCACTACACGCTGCTGGCCAGCCTCGAGGTCTGGGGCAAGGCCCCCGCCGCGCCACTCGCGGGGTGGCTCGCGGACCCGGCTCACGGACTGGGACTGGGCTATGCGCCGGTCTTCCTGCTCGGTGCCGCACTGTCCGTGGCATTCCTCGCACTGCTGATTCCCATCCGCCACCAACGCACGAGTCCCACCTCCGTCGCCTCCACCGGCTGACGCGCGCGGGCGCACGTCACGATTCCGTGACAGCCGCATTTCCTCGATTGGCTGTACTCATTTGTTATCAAGACAGATGTGTCAGACGCGCGTGTTAAGTGCGGAGCCGCAGTTCCCCCCTTCTCACGCGCGGGAGAAGTTGCCCGCGAGAGGTCCACCCTTTGTTCTCTACATCCCTGAAGTCGTTCCTGGGCGGCGTCGCGCTGTTGGCCGCGCCCCAGGCCCTCGCGGACAGCACCACCACGATTCCCGCCTTCAACGCGGCGATTGCCACGGCCCGGACGTCGAACAGCCCCGGTGGCACCACCGTGCGCCGCGCGGAGATGAAGAACGCGGTCAACCTGTTCCTCTACGACGACGGCCGCGTGGACGCCGCCGAGCGCACCTTCCTGGGCGCGCGCATCAACGACCTGGTCTTCAACATCGGCGTCACCGCCACCGCCAAGAAGTACATGATTGATGTCCACGAGCTGAACGACGGCGCCACCACCTATGCGCCGCTGTGGCTTGACGACATGGCGCAGACGCCCGAGCAGCTGTTCGGCGCGACCGGGCCGCTCACCACGTCCTCCTCCATCAAGGAGGGCTACATCCCCAACGGGCAGGGCGTGGCGAACCAGGAGACGCTGTCCTACAAGGCCGCCGCGGCCTTCGGGCTGCGGGGCGTGGGGGCGTTCACCCCCATCACCGTCCAGGAGCTGCTCGCGAAGCTCTCCGCGCAGGTCATCAGCGGCACCCCGAACTCGGATGAGGTGGATGGCGCGCTGGCGCTCATCACGCAGGTTTCGCGCAACAGCAACCGGCTCTACACCACGGGCTGGTCGTGCCAGACGTACTGCGGCGGTGGCGGCCCTGGGGACATGGGTGGCTACTTCATCGCCGCGGTGAGCACGGACCGCCAGTTCGTGCGCATGGTGCGCGTGACGACCTGGTCGGACTAATCGTTCCTCAGCGCCGTGCGCGCAGCTCGAGCCCCGCGGGAGGGAAGGTTCCTCCCACGTGGGTCCACTCGAGCCGGACCTGACGGCGGCCCTCGGGCGGAAGCTCGAGGACCGCCAGCACCCTGCCCTCTCCGCGCTGGTTGACGCGGACGTCCACGCGCTGGCCGTCGACCTTCATCGCCAGGTTCAGCACTCCGGCCTGTGGGAAGAAGTGTTCTGAGGGATGGAGTCGCGGCGAGGTGAGCAGCAATTCCACCTCGCGCGGCTCGCTGTCCTCGTTCTCCAGCGTGTACGTCAGCTGGTACGAGACGCCCCGGGCACCGTCGTGCGTCCTGTCGTCCCGAGCGGATGCGGCGCGCGAGGCGGAGGTCCCCGAGGTCGGCGTCAACGTCGGAGCGTCAGGCCCCGTGCCCGCGCGCCTGCGGGGCATGGACATGACGAGGTCGCCCGCGAGCGTTCCTGGAGACAGGCGCAGCGTGCGCTCACCCACGAAGAGGCTGCCTGCTTCGCTCACCCCCTGAAGTGAAGGGAAGGCCGTCGTGCCCGCATCCCCGGCGGTGGCCAGCGGATGCTCGCTCCGGGAGATGGCGGCGAGCTCGTCGGGAGTGAGTGGCAGGGGGCTGGACACGGTGGCCAGACGGAACCGCGCGCCGGGGTCTACCTGCCCCTTCGAGTCCAAGGCCGTGAAGTCCAGGAGGGCGCAGAGCGTGCCCGACTTTTCGTGACGCGCATCCAGGACGACCACCGTCGCGCCAGGCGGCACGGTGAGAGAGCCCTCGAAGGCGCCCCGGGTTCCAAGGCGCACGTCGTCCAGGTGGGACAGGTCGAGGTCGTCACGGACGAGCGGACGGGACTGGCGCTCTGATTCGTCACGGGCATCGAGGACGGCGTCGAGGAGGCCCGAGGCGAGCACCGCATGCGGTCCTCGGAAGAACAGGCCCTCTGGGTCTGGTTCCTTGCCTTGCTCTGCCTGCGCGTCGACCAGTCCCGTGAGGTCCTCGTCGATGCGCTCCTGGCTCAGTGGGTTGAAGGGCGCGCCCGTGGTGCTCGGTGGGAACTGGGGCGTGAGGTACTTGGAGAAGAGGCCACCCTTGACCTGGAGCTGGATGGGACGGCCCGACGTGTTTCGCAGCACGACGGAGCAACGCCCGGTTCCCTCGGAGGCTGCTTCCACGCGGTTGATGGCGCGCACGAACAGCCGGGCCTGACCGGAGAAGGTGTAGCCGCCCTCGCTCTTTCCCGGCACGAGCCGACTCATCGTGGAGCCGAGGACACCCCAGGTCCGAATCGTCTCCGGGCTCGAGTGGACGAGGAGTGGCGCGCCCGTGAAGGTGCCCTCGATGGGAGCGAGGGCGGAGATGGGGAGCACCTCCGAGTCGAGGTCACCCACGGACAGCGGCGGTCGCGTGTGCGTTCGCGCTTCGTAGCGAGGAGGCGGGGCTTCGTCCTCGATGGGGGGCACCTCCGCGATGATCACATCGTCCGAGGAGGACTCCTCCGACTCCACGCTGGCCCCCCGAGATGAAACCAGCGTGAGCCCACGCCGCGAAGGAGGCTTCGCGGGAGCTTCGGACGGGGGACTCGCGACGGAGTTCGCCCGTGGCTTCGACGCGTGAGGCGCCTCGACGACCTTCACGTGCGGCTTCGCCTCGTGGGCTTCCTCGATGGGCGTTGCTTGCGGATTCGTCTCTTGCGCGGTCTCGATGGACGTTGCTTGCGGCTTCTTCTCTTGCGCTGTCTCGATGGGCGTTGCTCGCGGCTTCGCCTCGTGCGCTGTCTCGATGGGCGTTGCTCGCGGCTTCGCCTCGTGCGCTGTCTCAATGGGCGTTGCTTGCGACTTCACACCCTCGACACTCTTGAGGGAAATCTCTTGCGGCGTGACGTCGGCGGACTTCGCCTGTCCTTTGCCCACTGGCTTCGCCTGAGGCTTCGCGGATTCAGAAGTCCCGGTGGCCTTCGACTGTCCCTTCAGGGCCTGCGCATCTCCCGCCGGCTTCACCTGTGCCTTCGAGGCCTGCGTATCTCCCGCCGCCGAGTTCCCCTGTGACTTCGTCGCCTGCGCATCTCCAGCCGACTTCGCCTGTGCCCTTGGGGCCTGAACATCTCCAGCGGCCTTGGCCTGTGCCTTCGAGGCCTGCGTATCTCCCGCTGACTTCCCCTGCGCCTTCGGGGCCTGAGCATCTCCAGCGGCCTTGGCCTGTGCCCTCGGGGCCTGAGCGTCTCCAGTGGGCTTCGCCTGCGCCCTCGTGGCTTGTGCCCCTCCCGCCTGCTTCGCCTGTGCCCTCGGGGCCTGAGCGGCTCCAGGCGACTTCCCCTGCGCCTTCGGAGCCACGGCGGGCTCCGGCTTTCGTGCGGGCTTCTTCGCGGACTCCGCCCCTTGCCCCGCCGAGGGCTTTCCCCCGGCGGACACCCCACGGGTCGTCGGAGGGGCGGGTTTCGAGGACGAACGTCTGGGCGGCGGCTTCGGGGGCGGCATGGAGAGATCCTCTCACGCCCGCGACCACTTCCTCCAGGCAAGGCCCGTCAAGGCGAGAACCCCGACGGTGGGCACGGCCCACGGCCCCACCCTCGCGAGCCGGTGCTCCCAGACATCCACCCGGTCCGCCAGGAGCAAGATCATCCAGTGGCGCGCCAGGTGGTCCGGGTAGCCATAGGCCACCTTGCGCAACAGTCCGCTTACCCCGTGAGGCGGCTGCGCGGTGCCGAACACCGGGGGGAACCCGGCACGGCCCTTGTGCTTGAACACGCGCACATCCGAGTGCTGCACACGGATGGGCACGCGCGCCCCGGGCATGGGTTGAGGCGTTCTCTCCATCGGCACACCCGGGCGACTGGAGGGTTCCAGGTCCACTGCGGCGTCAGGAATGGGTCTATCCGGCATGGTTCGGCTCCTTGCTCGTCACGCGTGCCCAGGGGTGAGGACGCACTTGACGCAGCCGTCCTGCTTCTGGGCGAACAGGTGGTACGCCTTGGGTGCCTCCTCCAGCGGGAAGCGGTGGGTGATGATGCCCTTCGCGTCGATGCGGCCCTCACGGATGTGCTGGAGCAGATGCGGCATGTAGCGACGCACGTTGCACTGGTTCATCCGCAGCGTGAGTCCCTTGTTCATCGCGGTGCCAATGGGCATCAGGTTCCACGGCGGGCCGTACACCCCGACGATGGAGACGTTGCCACCCTTGCGCACGACGTCGATGCACCAGGTGAGCACCGTGGGCGCGCCCGCCTCCAGCTTCAATCCCAGCCCCAGCACGCGCTGCCCCAGCGAGCCCTCGGCCTCCATGCCCACCGCGTCGATGCACACGTCCGGCCCGCGCCCCTCGAACAGCTCCTTCAGGTAGAGGACGATGTCGTCCACCTCCCGGAAGTTCACCGTCTCCACCTTCGCGTACCGCTCCGCGAAGTCGAGCCGGTACTGCACGCAGTCCACCGCGATGACCCGGCCCGCGCCCATCAGCCACGCGGACCGCATGGCGAACAGGCCCACCGGGCCCGCGCCGAACACCACCACCGTCTCGCCGCCCTTGATTTCACCCATCTCCGCGCCCATGTAGCCGGTGGGCAGGATGTCTCCGAGGAAGAGCGCCTCCTCGTCCTCCATGCCGTCGGGAATCTTCAGCGGCCCCACGTCCGCGAAGGGCACGCGCACATACTCGGCCTGCCCGCCGTCGTAGCCGCCCGTCGTGTGCGAATAGCCATACACGCCGCACGCCACGTCGCTCGATGGATTGCTGTTCTCACACGAGGCCGTCAGCCCTCGCTGACAGTAGAAGCAGGTGCCACAGGAGATGTTGAAGGGCACCACCACCCGGTCGCCCTTGTGCAACTGGCTCACCTCGGAGCCCAGCTCCTCCACCACACCGGTGAACTCATGACCGAACGTGTGGCCCACGCGGGTATCCGGCACCAGGCCGTGCAACAGGTGCAGGTCCGAGCCACAGATGGCCGTGCGGGTCACCTTGAGGATGACGTCCTGCGGGTGCTCCAACCGAGGGTCTGGCTTGTTCTCCACCCGGACCTTGAACGGCCCCTGGTACGTCAGTGCACGCATGTGAGTCCTCTCCCGTTGCACATACGGGTGAGGACTCCGACGCCTCGCGGCAAGACGCTCGACAGCGAGCCCCTGCCTGCCCTGCCGCCTTGTGGCGCGGACACCGCCGCTCAGCCGACCACGGGCTCCACGGGAAGCTCCGTCGCGCGCCAGAGATACCAGCTCACCACGGTGCGCCAGGGCCGCCAGCGCTCGCCGTATTCCAGCAGCGCCTTGGGGCGCGGCATCTCCGGAAGCCCATACGCGAGCATGAAGCCCTTGCGCACGCCGAAGTCGTCCACCGGCAGCACGTCCGGCCGACCGAGCCGGGAGATGAGCAGCATCTCCACCGTCCACTGACCGATGCCTCTCACCTGCGTGAAGTGCTCGATGAGCGAGGCGTCGTCCATGCGCCGCACGCGGGACAGGGGAGGAACGGTGCCGTCCAGGGACTTGCGCGCCAGGTCCTGCAGCGCGGCCAGCTTGTTGGCGGACAGGCCCGCCTCGCGCAGCACCGGCTCCGACACGGACAGCAGGGCCTGGGGCGTGAAGCGGCGGCCCTTGCCCACGCGCTCGCTGACGCGCTCGAAGATGGCGGCGGCGGCACGGCCGTGGAGCTGCTGATAGACGATGGACTCCGCCAGCGCGGCGAAGGGACTGTGCAGGGGACTCAACTGGAGGCGGAAGGAGCCCACGCGCTTCATCAGCGCGCCCAGCTTCGGGTCCTCGCGCGCCAGGGCACGGCGGACCTCGGGAGTGAAGGCTTCGGGCAGGCGCGGGGCGGTGGGAGCAGAACGCGGCATGGGAGGGGTGACATGCTGCCGCTCCCAGCGCCCCGCGCAACCCGATTCTTGTCACGAAGAGCCGAGACTCAGAGTGGCGCGGCCTTGTCCGTCTCGGAGGGCACCTGGCGCCGGGGCTCGCCCTCCATCAGCTCGTCGAACTCCTCCTCCATCTGGAGGCCCAGGTCCTCGAGCTGCTCCTTGGAGACGAGCTTGCGGACCTTCTTGAAGAGGTCACCCTCTTCCTCTTCCACGTGGTGCTCTATCTGCTCCTGGAGCACCTTCATCTTCGCGTCGAAATCCTCGTCGTGCGGCTCCATCTCCATCAGGTCGGCGATGATGCGCTTGGCGGACAGGTGCTCCTCCACGGCCTCGCGCAGCAGGTCCTCGGTGTCGTTGGCCTTGGACGCCGGATAGAAGTACTGCTCCTCGATGGTGGTGTGCGCACTGAGCCGGTCGGCGATCATCTCGAACAACTCCCGGCGCTTCGCATCGGCGTGGTCCGGGAGCTTGCCGTACTGTGTGAAGAGCTTCTTCACCTCGGCGTGTTGCTGCTTCAGGAGGTCCAACGCGTTCATGGGTGTATCTCCGTGTCCGACGGGGTTCTTGTCATCAAACGAAGAAGCCGGGGCTCAGCGGGGCAGCTTGCGGGAGGGCAGGTCCTTCACCGCGGGCCCATTGAGCACCTTGCCGGTGGGGCTGTAGCGCGCGCCGTGACAGGGGCAGTCCCACGAGCGCTCCGCGCCGTTCCAGTGCACGTGGCAGCCCAGATGCGTGCACACCGGAGACACCGCGTGAGAGGTTCCGTCCGCCTCGCGGTAGACGGCCACCTTCTGCCCTTCGACTTCCAGAATCTTCGCCTCGCCGGGCGCCACCTCGGACAGGTGCTTGCCCTCGGGCTTCGCCAGCCGGTCCGCGACGAAGCGGAAGGCCGTCTCCGCGTTCTCCTGGATGAAGTCCTTCGCGCCCGCCAGCGGTTTGACGCGCGTGGCGTCATACAGCGCGGCGTAGGGACTCTGCCGACCCAGGATGAGGTCGCTGATGAGCATCCCCGCCAGCGTGCCGAACGTCATGCCCGTCCCGGAGAAACCCGTCGCCACGTAGACATGGCGGCTGGCGCTGTTGCGGCCGATGTACGGCAGCCCGTCCGTGGACTCGATGACCTGACCGGACCAGCGATACGTGAGCTGCTTCACCGGGAAGTGCTTGCGCGCGTAGTCCTCCAGCGCCGCGTAGCGCCGCCCGGTGTCCTCCTCCGCGCCGACCTTGTGGTCCTCGCCACCGACGATGACGTACGCGCGGCCCTCGACGGACTGCGTGCGGATGTAGTGATAGGGCTCCTGCGAGTCGTAGTACTGCCCGGGCTCCAGCGGACCTTCGAGCGGACCCGCCACCGTGTAGCTGCGATGCGCGGACAGCTTCGTCTGCAGCAGCACCCGGTTGAGCGGCGAGTGGGTGGCCTCCACCACGGCCGCGGCGGTGACGGTGCCCCGGTCCGTGACGACGCGACAGGGCGCGCCGTCGTGGACCTCCGTCACCCGCGTGTTCTCGAAGAGGAAGCAGCCCTCGCCTATCAGCGAGTCCACCAGCCCGAGCAGATACTTGCGCGGATGGAACAACGCCTGGTCCTCCACGCGCAGCGCGCCCTTCACCGGGAAGGGCAGCGGCACCGCGTGGGTGAGCGAGGCATGAAGGCCCGCGTCACGCGCGGCGGGGAGTTCCTGCTCCAGCGCCGCCAGCTGATGCGTGGTCTCCGCGTAACGGAACAGGGGGACGCGCTGGAAGTCGCAGTCCAGGGAGAGTTCCTCGACGAGCGTGGCCACCTGCTCCATCGCCGCGCGACTGGAGGACGCCGCCAGTCGGGCACCCTTCTCCCCGAAGTCTCGCCGCAGCGTGGCGTAGGGCGTGTCGAGCAGCTCCGTGAGGTGGGCGGTGGTCTGCCCCGTCTGGCCCGACAGGATGCGGTTCATCTCCAGCACCGCCACCCGCTTTCCCGCGCGCTTCAGCAGCCATGCCGTGGTGAGTCCGGTGATGCCCGCACCGATGACGACGACATCCACCACCAGGTCGCCCGCAAGCGCCGGGAAGTCGCGCGGCGGGGCCGTCAAGGTCCAGAGCGACCGGTTCGTCCGCGTCTCATCCATGTCCTCAACCTAGGAATGCGCCGGAGGTGCGATAACCCGCCGAGTCGAAGCACGGGCCTGCCCGGCTGCCCGGCTTGGGAGTCACTCGGGATGTGCACGAGCGGACAGAGCCGGGGGCCGGGTGTTGGCAAGTCACGTCGACGAGGAAGCGGTTCTGGGGTGGGCAGACCCGCCGCGCTAGAAAAGGGCTGGGTCGGCCCCCCCGAACCCTGCCGAAAGACCAGGGAGCCACAAAGGATGCCCGTGGAAAGAATGGCTGGGAGCACCAGCCTCGTCGATGTCATGGACCGGGTCCTGGACCGCGGCCTTCGCTGGGACGATGTCGTCCACGCGGACCGCCTCTCTCCCGAGCATGCCGCCCGTGTCGTGGTGACCTACCTGGAGGTTCGGACCGACGACACCCCGCGCCCTGGCGAAACACCTCGTCCCACTCCTGGAGCCTGACGCATTGGCCTCTCCCGTCCCTCTCGCCCTGGACCCCACCTCCTCCGCCGATGCACGCCTGGCCCTGGCCGAGCAGCTGCTCGCCTGCGACACGGCACGCGCCTGCGCCGAGGCCATGGTGGAGTGGCTGCCCCGGCATGCCCAGGCCGCCGCCGCGGCCTGTCTGGCGCGCGAGGAGCCCGGTGGGAGGATGAGCTGCCTCGCCGCGAAGGGGCTGTCCGAGGCGCAGCAAGCCGCGCTGCAGGCGTGGTCCGATGACGACAAGGCCCACCCGCTGACGGACGCGCTGGCCCAGGCCGCGCCGCGCTTCTTTCCGAGTGCGCGCGCGCCCCTGCCCGCGCAAGGCACGGGAGGCCTGTTCGCGGTGCCGCTCGGACGCGCCGACGCGCCTCCGGTGGGGCTGTTGCTCGTCTGGGCGAGCGGACCCACCCTTCCCCCGGAGGTGACGTGGGTCGCGGGACACGCGGGGCCCTTCCTCGCGCGGCAGGCCACGTCGGGGCCGCTGGGCACGACGGGCAGCGCGCTGCTTCGCCGCATCATCGACGCGGTGACGGACCCGGTGCTGCTGACGGACCTGAGGGGACGTCCGCGACTGGCCAACGCGCGCGCGGAGGCCCTATTGGTCGCCCATCCCGACACGAGCCACGGCCACCGGCGCGCCGTCCACCTCAACCAGCGCGTGTTCGCCACCGCGGTGGCCAGCACCGCCAGCGGTGGCTCGCCGGGTGTCAGCTGGCGCGAGATACCGCTGGTGGACCCCATGGAGGGGATGGACCTGCTCTTCGAGCTCGTCAGCACCCGCGTGTACGAGCCCGACGGCCGCGAGGCCATGGTGAGCGTGCTGCGCAACGTGACGGACCTGGGACGGGCGACCCAGGCGCTGGGAGAGAGCTACCGCCGCCTGCGCGCCACCGAGCGCGAGGCGCGCAGCGAGCGGCACCGGTTGGACCGGGTGCTGGACTCCGTGGCGGACCCCATCATCCTGTCGGACCCTTCCGGCGGCACGGTGATGATGAACGAGCCCGCGGAGAAGCTCTTCACGCCGCCTTTGGATGGAGGCCGCGCCGCGCAGCGCCGCGTGCGCTCCAACCACGCGACGTTCGCCTCGTTCCTCGCGCACCTGCTGGACGCCGGGGGCAGCCTGCGCTGGCGCGGGCAGCTCAGCCTGATGGACCCGGCCAGCGGCGACACCCTCCCGGTGGAGGCGGTGGCCAGCAAGGTGCTGGGTGAGAGCGGCGAATTGACGGGCATCGTCACCCTCTTCCGCGACAGGGGCGAGGCCCTGGCGAAGGCGCGGCTGTTGGAGCGGCTCAAGGAGGTCTCCACGCTGCTGGAGGCGCGCGTGCAGGTGGCCACCGCGGAGCTGGCGGAGCAGAACGAGAAGCTGCGCCGGCAGGCCATCCAGTTGGAACAGGCGAGCGCGGCCAAGTCGCAGTTCCTGGCCAACATGTCCCACGAGTTCCGCACGCCGCTCAACGCCATCCTCGGCTACACCAACATGCTGCTGCAGGGCGTGTCCGGTGAGCTGACGCCGCCGCAGAAGCGCAACCTGGCGCGCATCGACTCCAATGGGCGGCACCTGCTGGAGGTCATCAACGAAATCCTGGACATCACCCGCATCGAGGCGGGGCGGATGCCGTTGCATCTGTCGGACTTCGGAATCGCCGAGCTGCTCCAGGAAGTCATGGCGGAGATGGACCCCATCATCGCGCGCAGCAAGCTGACGGTGACGACGCACCTGGGCGCGAAGCTGCCGCCGGTGCACAGCGACCGACAGAAGGTGAAGCAGGTCGTCCTCAACCTGCTGTCCAATGCCCTGAAGTTCACGCACGAGGGCTGTGTGAAGGTCCTGGCGGAGTACGTTCCGTCGACCTCCATGCTCACCATCTCCGTGGAGGACTCCGGGATTGGCATCGACCCGGCCTACCAGGAGAAGATTTTCGAGGACTTCCAGCAGGTGGATAGCTCGCCCACCCGGGCCTATGGCGGCACCGGGCTGGGATTGTCCATCTGTCGCCGTCTGGCCGACATGCTGGGGGGACGCGTCTCCCTCCAGAGTACCCCTGGGCAGGGGTCGACCTTCACGTTGCACTTTCCACGACGCCCGAGGCGGACATGACGAATCCCTCCCCGAACCTCAAGCCGCTCGTACTCGTCGTGGACGACTACGACGACGCGCGGGAGATGTACGCCGAGTACCTGGAGTTCTCCGGGTTCCGCGTGGCGCAGGCGAGGAACGGCCAGGAGGCACTGGACCAGGCCTTCGCGCTCACACCGGACATCATCCTGATGGACCTGTCGTTGCCCATCATCGACGGGTGGGAGGCGACGCGGCGGCTGAAGAACGATGACCGCACGCGCACCATCCCCGTCGTCGCGCTCACCGGCCATGCGATGACGGGCCAGTCGGACGAGGCGAAGGGCGCGGGGTGCGACTCCTTCGTCACCAAGCCGTGCCTCCCCGACGAGCTGGTGGCGGAGGTCCGGCACATCCTCGCTCAGCGCGGAGCCGCCGTGTCCCACTGAGACGTGCCCATGCCACGGACCTCTCGCCCTCCCAACAAGTCCAAGGCCTCCGGTCGGCGCGGCGCTCCGGCGCGCAAGAGTGCTCCCGCGCGCAAGGCGCCCCGACGCACGAGCTCCGCCGAGGAATCC
>NZ_JABUMQ010000670.1:0-1257 GCF_013336645.1 Myxococcus sp. CA039A
GTGCTGGAGGCGTTCCGGCTCCAGTCCGGACAGACGCTCGCCGTCTTCGGCGTGGGCGCGGTGGGGCTCGCGGCGGTCATGGCGGCGCGTGTCGCCGGCGCGGCGAGCATCCTCGCGGTGGACCTGGACGCGGGCCGACTGGAGCTGGCGCGCGAGCTGGGCGCCACCGACACGTTCCTGGCGACGGAGCCCGAGCTGACGAAGACGATGCTCAAGCGCACCCGGGGCGGGGTGGATTTCGCGCTGGAGTGCGTGGGCCTGCCCCAGGTGTTGCGCCAGGCCTTCGACGTGACACGGCCCCTGGGCACGTGTGGCCTGCTGGGGCTTCCCAGCCCCGAGGCGTCGGAGGTGACGCTGTCGATGACCCGCCTCCTCTACGGCAAGCGGCTGGTGGGCATCATCGAAGGGGACGCGGACCCGAAGACCTTCATCCCCCGGATGGTCGCGCTGCACGCGGAGGGGCGCTTCCCGCTGGAGAAGCTGAGCCGCTCCTACGACTTCGAGGCCATCAACGACGCGGTACACGACATGGAAGCGCGCACTGCCATCAAGCCCGTGCTGCGCATGCACGGAGGAAGCACGCGATGACCTTCGACGAAGCGGTGAAGGCGGGGCGGCTGGACGCGCAAGAGGCGCTCGCGTTGTTCGACAGCCTGCCCACGGTGGAGCTCGGGTTCATGCGAGGCACCTGGAAGGGCAGTGAGCTCCACACGGGGCACCCGATGGATGGGATGCTCGGTGCGACGGGCTGGTACGGCAAGCGGTTCGTCGACGAGGAGAGCGTGCACCCGCTGCTGTTCTACACGGAGGACCGCGCGTCGGTGTTCCCGGTCGACCCGAGGAAGTGGCCGTCGCCGACGATTCGCGGCCTCGTGGGTCCGCACCGGGCGGCGGTGGAGACCGAGAAGTTCAAGGCGCGCCTGCGCCTGACGGTGTACCGGGGCAAGGTCAGCGCGACGATGATCTACGACGACTGGCCCACGAATGACGTGTTCCGACAGGTCGATGCGAACACGCTGCTGGGGGTGATGGACGCCCGGGGGATGGCGGCGCCGTACTTCTTCGTGCTGCGCCGGGATGGCGCGTAGGGCGCCCTGGATTGTTTCCCGCGTGGAAACAGTCCTCTGCCCGGCGCCCCATTTTTCGCGGACGCCCAGGTCTCTACTGTTCCTCTTGTCAGCAACGCACACCGCGGCAGACGCGGTGAAACCAAGAGGGAGTACGCCATGAGCGCCACCGTCCAGAAGACCCAGACCC
>NZ_JABUMQ010000671.1:0-1242 GCF_013336645.1 Myxococcus sp. CA039A
CGCCTCCCCCGCACGCCGCCGCTCCCCACCCGAGGAGTGACATCGCGAATTCACAGAAAAGTCAGAGATGTCGATATTCGTGGACTTTTCTTCGACCCTGACTTTCGCGTCCGTCCGGGTGCCAGTGTAGATTGGGCACCTTCCGATGAGTGGGACGACGCTGCCGCTCGCGCCGGATGCCTCCAAGGGCCGGTCGCTGGGTAAGTATGAGGTTCTCAGCCGCCTATCCACGGGCGGGATGGCGGAGATCTTCCTAGCGTCGCAGCGGGGACTCGCCGGCTTCCGCAAGTTGGTGGTGCTCAAGCAGATTCTGCCGGACATCCGAGGCGAGGAAGAGTTCATCCGGATGTTCCTGGACGAGGCCAAGGTGACGGCCGCGTTCAACCACCCGCACATCGCCCAGGTGTTCGACCTGGACATCGCCGAGGGCGAGCTGTTCCTGGCCATGGAGTTCGTGCCGGGGGCCACGCTGGTGGAGGTGGCGCGCGCGTGTCGGCAGGCCAGCCACCCCATCCCCGTGGGCTTCAGCCTGATGGCGGTGCGGGACACGGCCGTGGCGCTGCACTACGCGCACACCTTCACGGACCCGCTCGGCCACCCCTCGCCCGTCATCCACCGGGACGTGGCCGAGAAGAACATCATGGTGACGTACGAGGGCGTCACCAAGCTGTTGGACTTCGGCATCGCCAAGAGCCTGGCGCGCGCCAGCCGCACCGCGGTGGGCATGGTGAAGGGCACCAGCGGCTACATGTCGCCCGAGCAGATCATGGGCGAGCCCCTGGATGCCCGCAGCGACTTGTTCAGCCTGGGCGTGGTGCTGCACGAGCTGCTCACCGGCATGCGGTTGTTCTACGCGAAGCAGGCCGAGGCGATGATGAACGCGGTGCTGAAGTGCGAGGTGACGCCGCCTTCACGCGCCAACAAGCAGATACCGCCGGAGCTGGACGCCATCGTCCTGCGCGCGCTGTCGAAGCGCCGTGAGGACCGCTACGCCTCCACGCTGGAGTTCGCCCGCGCCCTGGAGCGCGCGGTGGGCCCGCTCATCTGGCACCCCGAGCAGAGCAGCGAGGTGATGCGCCGCCTCTTCGCCGACCGGCGCGAGCAGACGCGCCAGTTGCTCATCGCGGGCCCCACGGGCGACACCACGGGCGAGACGAGCGTGGCGGCGATGCTGGCCATGGGCGGCTCCAACAGCGTCCCCGAGGCCCCCGAGCCGCCCACCGTCAACACCAACTCCGGCCC
>NZ_JABUMQ010000672.1:0-1240 GCF_013336645.1 Myxococcus sp. CA039A
AGGTGGTGGTGGTGCGAGCCCGGGGAACGCGGTGGACGTGCGCATCACCGGCTTCTGGCGCTGGAAGACGGTCGTCGTCCCGCCCAATGCCTACGTGGTGCAGACGCGCCGTGGGCATGCGCAGCCGCTGACGCTCGGCCTGGGGGTGTCGTTCGCCTATGACCCGGCGAAGGACTCGTTCCTGGTGGTGCCGGGGGCGATGCAGACCATCCTCATCAACGCGCACTGCATCTGCCGCGAGCTGCAGGGCCTGTTGGTGCAGGGCTACGTGCAGTGGATCATCGAGGACTTCGGCACGGCCTACCGCAAGCTGGACTTCACCGACGTGGAGGACCCGATGCGCGTGGTGAACGTGCAGCTGCGCGAGCAGGCGGAGGCGGCCATCAAGGACAAGGTGGCCACCATGAGCATCGACGCGGTGCTGTCCGACAAGCAGCCCATCATCGAGGAACTCACGGCCCGGTTGCGGCACGTGGCGGAGGGCGGCGGAGGCACCGACAAGGGCCTGGGGCTGCGCATCGTCACGGTGCAAATCAAGGAGGCCGTGGTCAGCTCCGCGCGCCTGTGGGAGAGCCTCCAGACGCCGTTCCGCGCCGAGCAGGAGCGCATCGCCCGGCTGGCGTCGTTGGGGAAGGAGGAGTCGCTGGCCCAGCGTGAGCTGGAGGTGGAGCAGACGCGCGAGCGCATGCAACTGGAGAGCGATGGCGAGCTGTCCGCGCTCCGGGCGAGCAAGGACGCGCAGGCGTACGACCGCGAGCAATCCGAGCGGCAGCGGCGACAGCATCGCGAGGAAGAGGACGCGCGCAAGCTGGCCACGGAGCGGCAGCAGACGGTGCTCCAGGCCGCGGAGCTGGAGAAGGCCCGGCTGGCCGGTGAGGCGGAGCTGGCGCGACTGCGACAGGAGGTGGAGGCGGCAACGCTCAAGCGCACCGCGCTCGCGAGCACGGACGCTCGCGACGTGGAGCGCGCCGCGGCCAACCGCCAGGCCCGGGTCGAACTGGAGCACCTGGAGCTGCGCCAGAACATCCTCAATGGTCTGAGTACGTCCAACCTGCAGGCCCGTCTGGTGGAGTTGCTGCCCGCCATCGCGCAGAAGCTGCCGCAGCCTCGCGAACTGCGCTCGGTGTCCATCGGAGGCGCCGGGGGCGCGCACGACGGGCTCGGACTGACCACCCTGGTGGCCCAGATGATGGCCCTGGTGAACGTCTTGAAGACGGAGCCGCCCGCGACTCCTCCGCCC
>NZ_JABUMQ010000673.1:0-1234 GCF_013336645.1 Myxococcus sp. CA039A
CGTGACCCCCCTCCCCAAGAAAGGAGTTGATGATATGCCGATAACCGAAGAGCTCACGAAAGAAGCGCGAATCAAGAAAGAAATCACTAGACTTAAAAGGATTTTGAAAGATGTCCCGAAAGATAAGTTGACCGCTGCTGAAGGATTGATCCGCCGTGCTGCTTTCATGCAGGTAACGCTCGAGGATCTGGAAGCAGACATCAACGAGAAGGGGACTATCGAATCTTTCAGTCAGACGGAGGGCATCGTGTACGACCGGGAACGCCCGGCCGCTCGCCTCTACAATACAACGATCCGGAACTACGCTGCTGCCTGCAAGCAGCTAATTGATCTGCTCCCTGACGGAAAACCGAAAGCGGACGTCGACGAACTGATGGCCTTCGTGAAAGGCGCGCCGCGGAAATGAATTACATCCTCGAATACTGGAACAAGATCCAGTCCGGGGAAATCGCGGCCTGCAGGCGGCTGAAACAGCAGTATCAAAAGCTGGTGGACGAGCTCCAAAATCCGCGCGATCCGTGGGTATTCGATCTCGAGAAAGCGACACGACCGATCGAATTCATTGAAAAATTTTGCAAGCACTCCAAAAGTAAATGGATTGGAAAGCCGGTTACACTCGAACTATTCCAGAAAGCAAAAATCCAAGCCGTATACGGCTTTGTCCATAAAGAAACGGGATTCCGTCGGTGCCGCGAAGTGTTCACCCTGGTTGGACGTAAAAACGGAAAATCAACGGAGAAGGCAGCGACCGGGAATTATATGCTGGTCGGCGACGGCGAGGGTGGATCCGAGGTCTACAGCGTCGCCACGAAAAAGGACCAAGCCCGTCTCGTTTTTAGTGAGGCGGTCAACATGGTTAGCCAGTCGCCAGCGCTCTCGAAGCACGTAAAAAAGCGGAAGTCGGACCTATACTTCCCGGTCACGTTCTCCAAATTCGAACCGCTGGCGTCAGACTCGAACAGCCTGGACGGCTTGAACGCGCACAACGTTATTATGGACGAGCTGCACGCGATCAAAGACCGCAACCTTTATGATGTCATGAAGCAATCCATGTCGGCCCGGGAACAGCCGCTGCTCGACATGATCACGACGGCCGGGTTCGTGCGGGAGTGCATCTTCGATTCCATCTACAAATATGCCTGCGAAGTGCTGGACGGCATCGTCGAGGACGAACGCTTCCTGGCATTCATTTACGAGTTGGACGACCGATCGGAATGGACCGACTTCCGCGCAT
>NZ_JABUMQ010000674.1:0-1227 GCF_013336645.1 Myxococcus sp. CA039A
CCTAAACCAGAGTTCATGATTCTCGAACGGCCTCAGACGGCACGCCTGAGGTCGGCTCGGCGCAGGGATGGACTGGCAGAGCGTTGAGCGTTGCGAGCAGCGAGGTAGGCATGCACCCGCACCATGAGCCGGGCCATGGTGCGGCAGCGATGATTGCGGGTGACATTGGCGTGCAGGTCCAGCCATACCCGCTCGATGCGGTTGCCCTCGGGGCAGTAAGGCGGAAGGAAGTGGAGCACGATGCGCCCGCCGAGTTGCGCGAGGGCACGGCGAGTCTTCTTGCTGGTGTGGACCGCGGCGTTGTCCAGCACGAGGTGGATGCGGCGAGCCCGTCGGTACTGGCTCGCAAGGCGCCAGAGCAACTGAATGAAGAGGGTGCTGGCCTTGGACCTGCCCTCCACCCACGTCAGCTTCCCCGTCCGGACATTCAGCGCTCCAGCCACGAAGCGCTTCTGGTTGTTGCCGGGCGTCACGACTACCCGGCGCTGCCCGGGCAGACACCAGTCGCGCCCCACCTTGGGATTGAGGTGGATGTCCACCTCGTCCACGTGGAGCACGGGCTCCTCGGGGGGCTTGTGCGCCTCCATGCATTTCAGCACATAGAGCCTCCGGCGCCGCTTCCACGCGGGCCAGGGACACTGGACGATGGGCTTTGCCGCCTTGAGGCGGGCGCCGAGCGAGGCGAGTGTGCGGCCCATGGTCGCCACGGACACACGAGGCATCCCCCGGCGCTGCAGCTCCACACACAGCAGCTCCCTCGTCCAGGTGGGCCGGCACCAGCCCCAGTCCTCGGGCGTGCCGGCCAACACTCGCTCCAGCCTCTGCCTGAATTGGCCGTCTACCTTGGGATGGCCGTTGCCCGCCCGTCTGTCTCGGAGGGCTTCGCGCCCAGCTTCCCGGTAGCGGCGCACCGCGCACACGACGGTGGAGGTGGCACAGCCCAGCGCCCGGGCTGCGGCATTGCAGGAGTCCCCTCGTCCCACGGCCGCCACCGCCATGCACCGCCGCATGGTGAGCGGGCAGCCACTCCTCTCCGCCCACCGAAGCAGCGCCTGGCGCTGCTTCCTCTTCAACCACTGCCTACCTTTGCCCTCGGGCAGGGCCTTCTCGCTCTCAGGTCTTCTGCGCACACAGAGCCGAACGAGAGGTGCCCCTGCTCCCTCTTCCCGCCTCCTCCGCGCCCGCCTGCTCCCCAGCCTGATCGCGAATCACGAACTCTGGTTTAGC
>NZ_JABUMQ010000675.1:0-1217 GCF_013336645.1 Myxococcus sp. CA039A
CTCACAGAGTCCATGCCTGAAAACAAAATAAGCGTCACGACATTGTCGCCACGCTATAGACTTATAGAATGCTCTTGCCCACCGCTTCACTTCTTAACCGGCTCCCAACGATCCATTGGATCATAGTAGGTGCCACCTTCACATCTAACGTGAACAACGGGTTGCTCACCTTTTTCGGCCTTGTCGATCTGCACGACCTCGCCTTGAATGTGTACGTCTTTGTGTTTCACCGTATCGCCTTTCTTCACTTTCATCACCCCTCTAATAAAAAGCATAAGCCGCCGGCGCTTTGACGCGGCCGGCGTGCGCTCCCAAGGCTCGCCTCTTTCCCGCTGGGATCACGGTGGAACACCGAAAGGAGGAGGATCGGCAGAAGCGGCCTGCTATCGAAAATAGAGGAATAAGCAAATAACAAGCGACCAAATAGGCAGCGATAGCATCAGCCCCGTTACGATGCCTCTTGCGGCGTCCTTTAAGCATCGTATACAATTCTTGCACAATACCATATTAGCACGGGTTGACATGGCTTGTGTTCTCTATTTATTCGCATTTATTTCGCTATTTTTTCGTACTCTTCAAGAGCTTTCTTCCTCCACCGGTAGAAAACATCTTTCGAGACGTTCAACTCTCGCGCCGTTTCGTCCCATGGTTTTCCGTCTAGATAATGGATTCTCAACAGCTTTGCGTACCCCGGCTTGTACGCTTCCAACGCCGCCAGCACCGTATCGATCCGTTCAATCTCCGTTTTCAAGTCCTGGTATTCCGCCACGCGCTCCAGCACAGCATCCAAATCGTCCATTTCCCATCCGCGTGCAGCAATCACCTTCTTGATCTTGCCCCGGATCTCCTGGAGTAACTTTTCATCCTCCTCGTCTGCTCCACGGGTCGGCACCGCCGCCAATTGCGCCCGGGTTCCGGCCGGATATCTCGTAAGGTAGGCATGGGCGACGGACTCCAACTGCTGCTCGCGTTTTGTCAAATACATGTACGACGGCAGGCCGCGCAGCTTTGCATGCAACTCCCGCAGATGATCGTCCTCGTTAAGCCGGCTTACCGTGATACCGGCGCCGACACTATACGTCGATAGGACTTGCAGCCGGGCCTGCTTTTGGCGATATGTGGACAGTTGCTCTATGGCTTGTTGCTCGGTCATCGTGTCAGCCCCTCCTCATTGATCGATCTGAAAAATTCCGCCTCGGTCTCCGACGTCGTCACTT
>NZ_JABUMQ010000676.1:0-1201 GCF_013336645.1 Myxococcus sp. CA039A
ATTCCTCCTTGCTGCTCAACGCCCACCGACCAGGTCTGGTTCTCCTTGGAGAGCACCCCCAGGCCGGAACCGCTCGAGCCCGCGTCGCCTCCGCCCCCCTGGGCTCCCCTGCCGCCGTGCGTGCCCGTCCCCGCGACGCAGATGCAGAGGCCGCTTGCCGGACAGGTGAACTCGGTCTTGTCGCCGCCGATTCCTCCAGCGCCTCCCAGCAACGGGGCTCCGGATGAGGGGCCCGGCTCGCCCGGGCCGCCGTCGGCACCCGAGGTCAGGTGCGCGCCATTCGCGCCTCGGCCTCCAGCGCTTCCGCCGACGCCGGGACAGAGGACGTTGACGCCGCCTTCACCTCCGATTCCCGGTATCACCCTCGGGTTTCCCGTGGTGACCGCGCCCACCAGGCCCACCGGACCCTCCGCGCCCGCATCGCCAGTCAGGCCCTGTGCACCCGTCGCGCCGCGTCCCGCCTCCAGCACGGTGTGACGCAGCCGCACGCCCGAAGCGTCGATGACCTTCAAGGCGATGGAGGGCTGCCCGGGCTCCACCGCGTCCGCGGAGCGGATGTGCAGGTACTCCAGTACGATTCCCGCGTCCGTCACGCCCCGCACGGTGAGGCCCGTCGTGCCGCCGTTGTCCAACACGGCCACCTGGCCACTGACGCGTCCCCAGCCGCCGTCGCGCCCCGAATAGCCACCGTGCACGGAGACGGGCATGTCCAGCACCAGCTCGCCCTCGTCATAGGTGCCGCCCGCGAGGTACAGCCGCGTCGGGGCGCCGCCGTCCCACTGGCGCAGCAGCCCGAGCGCGTGGCGCACGGTGCGCAGCGGAGCCTCGCGGGTGCCCGTGCCGGCGACGTCGTCGCCGTACACCGGGTCGATGAAGAGGCCCGCGCTGGCCCGACCATCCACGCCGTCGCAGTCGGAGTCCTTGAACTCATCGTCCGGAGGGTCCTCCCCGGTGTTGGTGGGGATGCAGCCCGCGTCTGGCACGACCTGCTGCTCGCACCGTCCCTCGTCGCGGCAGCGCTTCTGCGCGGCGTCGAAGTCGTAGCAGCCCCCCGCGGAAAGCACCGCCGCGAGCGCCGTGCCCATCGCTCCGAGCGTCCAGATTTTTCGCATGGGATTCCTCGAAGTCACGGCCACGTCCCGGACAGTCCGACCATGGCGCCACCGGAGCTCACGGCGGCGGAGGGGAGGACCTGCGGGGG
>NZ_JABUMQ010000677.1:0-1195 GCF_013336645.1 Myxococcus sp. CA039A
CCCCTGGATGGAGGCGCGCACGGCATCAAGCCCCACGCCCCGACCGGACACGTCGGTGACGACCTCGCGCGAGGTGAAGCCGGACAGGAAGATGAGCTCGCGGGCCGCGGCATCCGACAGGGCGTTGGCGGCGCTCTCGTCCAGGGTGCCCCGGCGCACGGCGACCCGGCGCAGCTCGGCGGGGTCCAGGCCCAGGCCGTCGTCCTCGACGCGGAGGATGATGCGACTGCCCTCTCGCGCGGCGCGCAGCGTGAGGCACCCCCGAGGGTGCTTGCCCGACGTCACCCGGTCCACCCGCGTCTCCAGACCGTGGTCCAGGGCGTTGCGCACCAGGTGCATCAGCGGCTCGCGCAGCGCCTCCACCACGGCCCGGTCCGCGCGCGTGTCCTCTCCGTCGACGACGAGTTCCACTTCCTTGCCCAGGGCGCGCGACAGGTCGCGGACCATGCGCGGGTAGGGCTCGAAGAGGACGGACAGCGGCAGCATCCGCAGGCCCTGCACCTCCTCCACCACGAGGCCCAGGTCTCGGAGTTCCTCGTTGGACAGGAGCTTGGACTCGCGATGAAGGTCGGCGGCCAGTTCCTTGGCCGTGCCCAGGCGGGCCACCAGGGCCACCGCCGCCGGGCCCAGGTCCTCCGCCGCGCGGGCCAGTTGCCCGAGTTCCCGGGCCAGGGCCAGCCGTCGAGCGTTGGCGCGCTCACGTCGCCGCGCCACCTGGGCCAGGTTGGTCACCGCGCTCGTCAACAGGTCCAGGCTGGCCACATCGATGCGCACCGCGTCCATGCGCGTCTCGGGCTGACGGGACACCGCCGTGGCACCGCCTTGCTGCCCTCCAGCGGGAACAGGAGCACGAGTTCCCGTGCTGGATGAAGTCGCCGGCGAGGCCGTCAGCAAGGCCCCCGCGCCGGGACCGGCCCGAGGAGGGCTCGCGGCGGGAGCACCCTCCGGACGGGGCACGGAAGGCCAGTTCCGTGCACGCGATGACGCAGACGTGCCGCCCGTCGGCAGCTGGGTTCCCGCCGTGGTCCGAGGCGGGCTCTCCATGGGCGCGCTACCACTGACCCGCCACATCCCCGTGCCCGAGCCACGCCGAGGAGCTCCCTCTCCGGAAGCGCCTCCTCCTACACGCTCCATTCCGCTGCCCGACTCGCCCCGCGCAGTCCCATCGACGGAAGCGCCGCCACCCACCCTGCCC
>NZ_JABUMQ010000678.1:0-1176 GCF_013336645.1 Myxococcus sp. CA039A
TGAAGTGAGCGGGAAGAGGGAGCAGGGGCACCTCTCGTTCGGCTCTGTGTGCGCAGAAGACCTGAGAGCGAGAAGGCCCTGCCCGAGGGCAAAGGTAGGCAGTGGCTGAAGAGGAAGCAGCGCCAGGCGCTGCTGCGATGGGGCGAGAAGAGCGGCTGCCCGCTCACCATGCGACGGTGCATGGCGGTGGCGGCGGTGGGGAGGGGTGCCTCGTGCAACGCAGCAGCCCGGGACTTGGGCTGCGCCACCTCCACCGTCGTCAGCGCGGTGCGCCGCTACCGGGAGGACGGACGCGGAGCGCTGCGAGACAGGAGGGAGGGCAACGGCCAGCGCAAGGTCGACGAGCGATTCCGAGAGAGGCTGGCGCGGGTGTTGGTGGGAACGCCCGAGGACTGGGGCTGGTGCCGGCCCACCTGGACACGGGAGTTGCTGTGCTTGGAGCTTGAGCGCCGGGGGTTGCCCCAGGTGTCCGTGGCGACCATGGGACGCGCGCTCACCTGGCTCGGCGCGAGGCGCAAGGCGGCCAGGCCCATCGTCGAGTGTCCCTGGCCCGCCTGGAAGCGTCGGCGCCGGCTCTACGAGTTGAAGTGCCTGCATGCCCACAAGCCCCCCGAAGAGCCCGTGCTCCACGTGGATGAGGTGGACATCCATCTCAACCCCAAGGTGGGACACGACTGGTGTCTTCCGGGGCAGCGCCGGGTGGTGGTGACACCGGGCAACAACCAGAAGCGCTTCCTGGCCGGAGCGTTGAATGTCCGGACGGGGAAGCTGACGTGGGTGGAAGGCAACTCCAAGGCCAGCGACCTCTTCATCCAGTTGCTCTGGCGCCTCGCGGGTGAATACCGGCGCGCTCGCCGCATCCACCTCGTGCTGGACAATGCCGCGGTCCACACCAGCCAGAAGACTCGCAAGGCCCTTGCCCAACTTGGAGGGCGCATCGTGCTCCACTTCCTGCCGCCCTACTGTCCCCAGGGCAACCGCATCGAGCGCGTGTGGCTGGACCTGCACGCCAACGTCACGCGAAACCACCGCTGCCGCACCATGGACCAGCTCATGGTGCGGGTACATGCCTACCTCAACGCGCGGAATGCACAGCGCTCTGCCTGTCCATCCCTGCGCCGAGCCGACCTCAGGCGTGCCTCCTGACGTCGTGCGAGAATCGAGATCGTTGGTTTA
>NZ_JABUMQ010000679.1:0-1172 GCF_013336645.1 Myxococcus sp. CA039A
GTTGAGGGGGAGGGAGGGCGCAGAGGTGTCGAGAAGGGCCGCTGACGGGGCCGCCCGAGCGATGCTCCCGGCCGGTGGACAGGCCGCTTGAGTCCCCTTGGGGCACACGACGGCCCAGGCTGTGCTCCCATGAGGTGAGTGGCAGGAGCCTGGGCCTGTTGGCGCCTCTTGAGCCTCAATACCCCACGGCCTGGGGAGGCCTTCGTGCCGGGGCCAACCTCGCACATGCCGTGGGCAAGCCCAGGTGCTCCAGAATCGCCCGCACCCCGAGAGCCCATTCACATACGCCAAGACCCGCCGCCTGCCTCCACACCTCACGCAGCGGGCGTGACGCCGGGCCCCACCAAGGGCGCCGGGGATGCACGGCCGGGCACGCGCTTGCCGCCTGTGCAGCCGAGCACTCCACCTCGTGTAGCGGGCTGCACACCCGGTGGGGGCGCGGGGCGGCGGCCGGGCCCATCTCCTCGGAAGGAAGGGGGCTTCCCGGCTGGCCCTGTTGGTGCATTGCTGAAACTCCATGTGCCGGGAACGCGCCGCCCCCTTCTTTGACGGCCTTCGCGCCGCCCAGCCCAGCGAGCACACCCGCTGGCTGGCGGAGCCCGATGAGCCCGCGCTGCGCGAGCTGCTCCACGCGCGCTACGCCGGGAGCTACTCCTACCGCTTCCTCCATGAGCCTGGAGGGGCCTCGCGGCTCTGGATGTCCGGCGCGCTGCTCAGCCTGGGGGAGTTCGACGCCCAGGGCACACTCCTCTGGCACACGGGGCTGTGGTGCAAGCCGGGGCGGGACTCCCTGGACTCGGGGCTCTCCATGGCCCTGCCCATCCGGCGCACCGCCATGGACCGCTCCGAGCACGAGCGGCTGTGGAGCCACCTCCTGGAGCTGCTCAAGGCGCGCGTGGGCTTCCTGCACCAGCAGACGTCCACGCTGCACCTCATGGCGCAGCGCTACGCGTCGCGCTTCATGCGGGCCGTGCCGGTGGGCCTCATCGTCGACTACACCGAGGGGGAGAGGCTGGTGGGCGTGGAGGGCTCGGGCCTGCCGATGCAGGCGCTGGCGATGACGACGGTGCTCGCGGCGCTGCCTCCGCGTCGGCGCTTCCTGCCCGCGGGGCCGTGGGGGGAGTGGCTCGCGTCCATCCTCGCCGCCTCGGGCCTGCCGGGGACGGTGGAGC
>NZ_JABUMQ010000067.1:0-37463 GCF_013336645.1 Myxococcus sp. CA039A
GCCCCCCAGAGCATCAGCTCCGCGACGTGCTTGCCCGGCGGCACCACCACCATCACCGGTTCCCCAGCGGCTCCCCAGATCTGGGCATCCGCGACAACCACGGGTGAAGGGGCGGGCCCCACGCAGATGGAGAGCCGACCCGAGGTCCACGCCCCCCGCGAGTCACGAATGCCCACCGTGATGCGGCAGTTGTTGCAGCCCCTGCTTGGACGCACGGAGGGAGTGAATTGCGCCGTGGCGCGTTCGGCGTCCGTCCAGGTGCCCTCACAGCTCGCGCTCCACTCGTACCGAATCGAGTCTCCATCCGTGTCCGTCACGGCCACCGTCAGCACGGTGGTCTCCGCCACATCCACCCGGCCGCTCGAAGCGGAGATCCGCTGGAGGACAGGCACGTGGTTGAAGCTCGTCTCGACGATGGCGCCAGTCGCACCGGAGAGGACGCTCAAGGACAGCTTCGTGCCGGAAGCCCCGCCTCGCCCGTCGCTGACGGTGAGCGTGAGCTCCGCGGACCCGGCTTGCGAGGGGGCCGTCCAGCGGACCACCCGGCCGGTGGAGCTCGACAGCCCGCCCACGCTGGCCGTCCACGTGTACGTGAGGCTGTCCTCGGGATTGGGGTCACGGGCCACGGCAGTCAAGGTGACCTCGCTCCCCTGCGCCACCTCAGTGGAGGAGACCGCGAGCCCATCAATGACAGGCACCGCGTTTTCGAATGGGTTGGAGGGAAAGACAAACTCCTGCAAGACGATGGCGACCAGGGCCTGCTTTCCGGACTCGATGGTGACATCCGTCACGACACCCTGGTAGCGCCACCAGTGAGTGTTGTCATAGGCCAGGGCCTCAAAGCTGCGCCCGGTGCCCGCGGGGATGCCTTCCAACACTCCCTTCCAGACACCGTCCGTCAGGGTGAGCTCGGCCTCGATGGGCTCCATGTCCGACGCCGAGACGGTCACCGTCACCCGGGTGATTCCCTCGGGCGTCAGGCGCTGACCTTCGGAGACGAGCAACCGCACCGAGCCGGCTGGCTCCGGCTGCGTAGCACTACACCCGGCCGCGAACCCCAACATGAGGGCCAGGGCCGCGAGGACACTTCTTCTGTGCATGGAAGCCTCTTTCGCTTGCCACTCGAGGTGGACAGGCAGAGCGGGCAATCCTTACGCATCCAGCAACATCTGCACTGGCGTGGAGCGCGAATTCGAGGTCACTTTGACTGGCGCTTCACAGTACAAACAACCCGTGGCGGCTTGCTGGTGGAATAGTGACGCTCATCCCAGGACTCACCCTCGTTGCCTGTGCTCAGATTGAGTCACTTGGTCCTTGGATGAAGGTCGGCGGAACGGTCTTCGCAATGGTTGGCGGCATACGGTCGCGGGCATTGCCACGCAGGAAGACAATGGGGTCGAGGAGCACCGTCGCCGGAGGTAAGCACCAAGGAAAGCTGGGCGCGCTGAGGAGCGGGGATGGACGTGAGCTGCCTTGAAGGTCCTGAGCCCACCGCGAAAGCGCCAGCAGACCCCTCCGACCTCGTTCCGGCACCTGCCACGGACATGGCGACAGGTGCGAAAGCGGAGCCCCAGGCCCCAGGGCCTACCGCCGCCACTCCGGGGGAACGTTCTTCTCCACGGCGTAGCGCTCGAGTTCGGCGAGCTGCTGGCTCGCCAGCTTCAGCTCCGCCTCCACTTCCAACTGGCGCTTTGCCACCGGCTTGCCGGAGGACTCGTCCTTGCGCAGACGCGCGCGCTCCTCCTCGAAGCGGGCGACACGCGCGCGGGCCTTGCCGAAGGACGTGCGCCACCGCTCCTCCTCCTCCCGTGTGCGATTCCCCGCCAGCCTCTGCTTGAAGCGCTCCCGCTCCCAGCGCTGGATGCCCGCGGGGTTCCGGGTCCACGTCTCACGGGCTTCCCTGACGTCCTTGAGCGACACCTCGATGCGCTCCTCGTTCTCACCACTTCCCTGCCCTGACTTCAGCCAGGCCGTGCCGACCTCTGGGAGCGAGCAGGTCTCGACGGGCAGCCGCGCCCCACCGATGTGGATGCCCAGGGTGAGGCCTCGCGAGAGGAACCAGCGCAGCCGCCGCGAGTCCTCCTGCGCCGCCAGCGACTGGCTCAGCGGCCGCCAGTCCTCGAACTCCAAATCCAGCGTGCACGTCTTCCCCTCCGCCTCCAGCTCCATGCGGCGCTTCACGGCCGTGGGTGGCGAGTCGAACCGCTCGACGACCAGCACGATGAGCCCCAGCCCGTCGACCCGCTGCACCGAGAGGACCACCTGCTGCTCGGTGTCCACCTGGAAGCGCCGCACCTCGCGCTCCTCGTCGCGCGCCACGCGCTTGAGCAACTGACTCCAGCGCTCCGTGGACTCGGGCGTGGTGGGCACGGAGACGAGCTTGCTCGCATAGGCGATGGGCAGCGCCAGCCCCAGCCCATCCGCGTTCTCGATTTTCATCGAGACGACGCCGACCACCTCGCCGCGTCCGTTCAACAGCGGTCCGCCACTGTTGCCCGGATTCACCGAGGCATTGAACTGCACATAGCCAGTGCCCAGGTACTGCCGGCCCACGAAGCCCACCTTCCCTTCGTGCACGGTGAAGTCCAGGCCCTTGGGGCTGCCGATGAAGACCAGCGGGTCCCCGGGCTCCAGGCGCGTGACGTCCCCCAGTGGCAACGGGACTGCCTTCGCGCCCACGACGCGGACGGTGGCGAGGTCCAGGTCCACGTCACTGGCGACCGTCTCACCGAGCAGCTCCCGCCCGTCCGCGAGCACCGCCGTCATCATCTTGCCCGGCGGACACACCACGTGCTGGTTGGTCAGCACCAGCTCGGAGTCCACGAAGAAGCCAGAGCCCGTCTTGCTCCCACACCGCAGCGTCAACGTGCTCGGGCCGGCGCGGCGTGAAATCTCCGCGGTGGAGAGAGCCGAGGGCACGGGGGCCGCCTCGCCCGGAGTGTCTTCACCCGTGGCGAGGGCCAGGACATTCGAGCGCGTGCGCTCGAAACGCGGAGAGCGAGCCATCCAGATGCCGCCCACCAACCCGACCAGGACGCAGGCACCCACGAGCGCCCTCAGGAGTCCACGCGAGGACTCCTGGACGGGCACCACCGACTCCACGAACGGCCGCAAATCCGCGCGGGCGCCCTGGGCGCGCAGCACCTCCAGGAGCTTCTCCGCGAAGGCGCGAAAGACGCCACGCGCCAGGGGAGCCCCCGCCGTCGCGAGCAGGGTTCGCGCCTCGGAGAACGAGGGCGCGGGAGGGCCCAGCAGCGAGATGGCCCGGGCCAACGCGAAGCGCGTCCGCTCGTCAGCCACCGCGTCCCGCAACACGACGTCCACCCGGAGGCTGGCGCCGCACACACAGCGCGCCACGCTCCCCGCATCCGGAGCACCACACCGGAGGCACCTCTGCTCGACCGACTCCGACATTCCCGCGCTCCCCCTGCAACGACCCTGGTTCCTGGCACCCGTGCGTCACCCGCGAGGACCGGGTCACCCCTCGGCTGCTCCCATCATCATGCCTCCGAACGCGCGTGGAGTCCCAGCCCACCCACATCAGCCCCCGCGCCGGGGCCCGAACCCCAACCCGACAACCTCGCCCGAGCAAGCCTTCAAGCCCGGGCATCGAAATCCGAGGAACGGGTCCGGCGGCCTCCTGTCAGACCTTGCTCTCGACGAAGCCCTTTTTACGCAGCTTCGCGATGAGCGCGTCCGCCGCGGCGCGGGCCTGCTTCGCGTCCTTGAACGCAGTGCGCTTGCCGCGCCCCGGCTCGCCCAGGCTGCCCGCACGCACCCAGAGCTCGCTGCCCACCAGCGCCACGCCTCGAAAGTCCGTCTCCGTGTCCACGAAGAGCCGCTCCTTGTCGGGGCGCGCGGCCCGCGTCGCCTTCGCGCGCGACAGCGGCCGGATGGACGAGACAGGCTTGACGGCCCACACCTGGTAGCGAACGCGAATCTCCGGCTTCGGGCCATACCGGAACAGCACGCGCCAGCGGCCCCCTCCCGTGGACTCAAAGACAGCCTCGCCCCAGGACTTGAGGCCAGTGGTGGGTGACTTCGGCAGGAACGACTCCAGCGTCTTCAGGAAGACCAGATAGTCTTTCTCCTGCTTCACATAGCCAATCAGCCGCGTCCCCTCCGGCAGCGACAAGTCGAGGTCTCCCCAGGCCGTGCGCCTCACCAGGGCGAGGTCGAGGAACACGTTATTGCCCAGCAGGGGCGCGCACTTCTTCCAGAAGTCCGCGCTGATGCGCACGTTGCGGGCCCCCAGAAGCGTGGTCGAATCACTCATGTCTCTTCCATAGCATGGCCGAGCACCGACACATTCGTCTCCACGAGGTGTTTCGCTCCCTGGAGAGGGTTCGCGGGAAAGGCAGGAGCCGCATCCCCATGGACAGCTGAGACATCCCTCACTTGAAGCCAGGCACTTCTTGGAAGCCACTCGGGCCGAGGGACTTCCGGTGCCTCCAGTTCCCACACATCCACTGACGTGGGGTGGACAATGGGCGCAACGCGTCAGAAGGGTGGCGCTTGACCCAAGCCCAGGGCCCGCAGTTGGATTCGAGGGCTACAACTGCAACGGGGTTTCCAACATGATTCTTCGTGTACTGGCACTCGCAGCGCTCGTTTCCATCGTTGGCTGTGGCGGAGCAGAAGTCCCGGAGGGCACCGAGACTGGCGCCCTTCCCGAGCAGGAAGTGTCCGCGCAGGCCGCCACCTGCGAGTCCCTCCAGGGCAAGGTCTGCAGCCCGGACCGGGAGATTGGCTGTACCTTCGCCAACGGCACCCCGGGTTATTGTCTCTGCCAGGCCATTCCGCACAACAGGTGGGTCTGTCTGACCGACTGAGAATTTACGGCCGGGCCTGGAAAAAACTCTCCGGGCCCGGCCGCCTGCCTGGGGTTCAGGACACCTAATGACAATTCAGGACGACGTCCTGCGTCGAGGCGGTGTCCACATAGCAGATGCGGCTGAGCGAAGACTCGTTGCCCCAGGTGTCTCGCGCCGAGATAGAGAATGGGAGGTCACTCTGGACCGGGGCTGTGCCAGCGATGTTCCACACGTATGCGTAGGGGGCCACAGGCAGCGTCACGGTGAAGCCTCCAATCAGGCCTCCGCTCAGGGTCACCGACTGCACACCGTGCGAGTCGCTCACCGCACCCGCCGACACCAGATACGCGCGACGTGAGCCCTGGACGCTGAAGTTGAACGTCGGGCCCGTGTTGTCCGCGATCACCGTCCGGGTCTCCGGGCTGCTGGCGAAGCCCGCGTTGTCCGAGCACTGAAACAGCACGATGTAATCGCCGTCCGTGCGCGAGGTGGTGTCGACGACGAACTCGTACGGCGCGGTGGTGTCGGACTGGAGGATGACGCCATTCTCGCGCATCTCCACGTGGTGGACTCCCTCCGGGTCGTTGCAGGCCACCGTGAACTTCGGCTTCTTGGGTTGGGTGTCGTTGCGCGTGATGGAGACAATCACCGGCACGGAGTTTGACTTGACGAACGAGGCCACGAAGTTGGCCGTGTTGCCGCAACGGTCCTGCGCCAGCGCCTGGAACACGTGCGTTCCAGACGCCATCTCCGAGCCGAACGTCAGCACGTAGCCCGGCGTGGTGGGCTGGGCGACCAGGGTGCCGTCCACGAAGAGCGAGTATGGGTACTGGATGCCGCACGTATCGGTGACGTTCGCGCTGAGCGTCATCGTGGTGCCCAACTGGGACGCGCTGAACGTCACGGCGGGCGGAGTGCTGTCGAGCGGCGCGGCCCGGGTCGCGACACCCTTGTTCCCGAACGCGTCAGTGACCTCGACAATCAGGTTGTGCGCCAGCCCGTCGGTCGGTGAGTAGCTGGCGGAGTAGGTCGTCGCGGAGTTCGTCCTCGTGGCGAACACCACTCCGTCCACCTTGAAGTCCACCCGGGTAATCACGGATGCATCACTCACGGAAGCGTTGACGGTGAACGGCGGCCCGGAGGAGCTCACGGCCATCGACACCGACGGCGGTGTGTTGTCGACCCTCAGCGTGTGCGTGAGCGTCGTCACGTTACCGGCCGGGTCGGAGACCTTGATGCTCAGCGGGTAGGTACCATCGGCCCAGGTGGTGGTGTCGAACTGGTGCTCGAACGGCGGCGCCATGAGCGAGACAATCAACTGTCCGTTCCGGATGAAGTCGACCGAGTCAATTCCCGAAGCGTCGTTCGCGGTGATCAAGAACCACGGCTGCTTCAGCGAGCCCGTGACGGTGAGCGACGCAGTGGGCGGCGTCCGGTCCAGCGTCACTGTCACACTCTTGGTCACCTGATTGTTCCAGAGGTCCCATGCTTCGAGAACAATCGTATGGGGCCCCGTGGAGAGAGCGCCCGCGGGGATGAGCTGGGTGAACTGAAAGCTTGGGAGCACGACCGTTTGCACGCCGCCGTCGACCACGAGGCGCGGAGCCTGGCGGGCCTGATTGGGAGTCTCCGCGTCGGTGATCGTCCCAGTGCACTCGATGTCCGAGCCGCGCTGCCGGCAGGACAGCGTCGCCTGCGGCGGCTGGTTGTCCGGCACCGCGCCGACGTTGATCGCCGCGAAGGCAGAGGCGACCGCGCGCATCTTCGTCGAGGAGGAGGCGCCGTCAATCACCCCGGCCGCCATGAGCGCGGCGTCTCGGGCCTGGGCGTAGTCCGCCCCGACCGGGAGCGCCTCCACCGCGCGGGTCCAGATGACCGCCGCGGTGGACGGCCCGATGCCCGTGAAGCCCTCGGGGACCCTCGGGCAGTTCCAGGGCCCCGGAGACTGGCCCTGCGCCAGCGGCTGACAGCCATAGGCCAGGAGCAGGAACATCCGGTCGATGGGCCCACAGCTCTCGTGCTCATCCCAGTTGACGAGGTCCGGGGTCCACTCCGGATTGGAGGGCGTCAGGAGGCTGCGTCCTGCAACTCCGGTGTCCTCGCCTATTGTCAGATTGGCGGGGCGCAGGAGCACCTGGTCAATCTCATTCAGGGGGCGCCGCTTGAGGGTGTCGCGCCCCAGCTCGGTGAAGAAGCCCATGATGTCGCCGGTGCCCTCATTGAGGGCAGCAATCTCTCCGGACGCCCCGGAGCCCAGGCTCGGATCCCCCCACACCTCACGCATGAAGAAATCGTGGGTGATTTCGTGGGCGACGATGTCGGTGGCCGCGAGGTGGACGAGCGTCGTCACCCCCGTCGGCGCCGGATAGGTCTCATAGCCAATCAAGACCCTTGGGTCATTGCTGCTCGCGATGTAGCCCGCGTTGTCCCATGGATAGTGCATCTTGAATTCCATCGGGGGGAGCGCCTTGGACCCCGTCCGGCCGAGGAAGTACTCGAACATCGTCGACGTCATGTTCGAGGCGAAGAAGGCGTCGACCGCGGCGGTCTCTCCGTTCGTGCTCCGAGCCTCGGAGGTGACGTTGAACAGCGCGCCATCTCCGAAGGACGCATCGGGGCTCGAGTAGTCGAGATAGGTAATGGTGCCGTCGCCGTTCGGGCGCGTGGCGAGGAACTTGTTGCCCCGCTTGTCCTCGAGCTTGTACAGCGCCTTCGCCGTGTTGACGACGACCGAGAAGGTGTTGGTGCCGGAGTAGCGCCCCTTCAAGGACGCGTTGGCGTAGGTGACGTGCACCTCCGCCGGAGCCACCCGCAGGACCTTGCCCGAAAGCGCGTCTACCTCGCCCACCCACTCACGCGGAAAGGCCCAGAGAGAGCCCGGGCCACCGGTGGAGAGCGTCAGTCGGTAGATGGGCGTCAGCTCGGTGATGACACGCTCATACTGCGTCGCATCGTGAGAGCCCGCCACCGGCACACCCGGCTTGAGCCGCCGCTCCTCGTGCGGACGCAGCATCAGCTCTCCGCCGCGCAACACCGTCCCAGTGGGGTCGCCCAGCGCCGAGAGGGCCGCCGCCTCGGCCTCGCTCCGGGTGACGCGCGCCTGGGTCTCGACCTTCGCCGTGGGCTCGACGCGAACCGGGGTGACGCGGGTCTTCCCGTTCGCGGTCTTCGCACCCACGCCCCACACCGGCAGCTCGTCGACACGAAGCTGGTGGTACGTGTCGTCCCCTTCCTTCCGGGGCACCACGGACATCTCGCGCAAATCAAAGCCGCGTGCCGTCAACTCGCGCTCGACCTCGAGACGCACCGGAGTCTTCACCGATTCGCTCGCCGATTCTCCGCACGAAACAAGTAACACCGCGCCAGCCAGCACTCTCAAGAACCGCTGCATGGACATCCCCCTCTGTCTTTGTTTGATTACATGAAAACAGTGCCCCCGCAAATCGTGAACATGTGTTCTCGTTAGCCACCCTCCTCGTCCCATCAACTCCACTCCCGCCCGAGCGGATGGATGAACTCATCTGGGATTGAAGGCTCACGGCGGATGACTTCGGGATACATCGTCAGCCTGGACACAGGTTCCGATACCGCGCGCCGTCAGCCCCAGCATCAGCGTCTGGCGGCCCATTCCGATTATCGTGATTTTCAATGTAAACCTGTTCACGTGCCGCTGTTTGTCCTATGCTCGCGGGGAGGACTCGCAACTCCTTCTCAATCCAGGACATCCCATGCTGGTTTCCCAGCCACCGCCCCCCCCGACCGCCAGTCCCCTCGCTGCCCGCGCGCGCTTCCTGGCGATGCTCGTGCTTGCCGTCGGCATGTCGGCCTGCCTCTCGGAGGACAAGGGCACAGGGAGCACGGAGCAGTGGCGCGAAGGGATGTCGACCGAAGACGAGGAGGAGCCCGAGGTCTGCGACGAGTGTGACGGAGGCGCTGACGCCGGGGACGCTGGAGATGCGGGTGACGCCGGAGACGCCGGCTGTCCTCCTCCTGAGCAGGAGTTCACGGAGACAGCCACCTGTGACGACGACGCAGGCACCGATGCGGGCTCCAACACGGGTTCGGACGGCGGTGGCGGTGGTGGTTCAGACGCGGGTTCGGACGGAGGCGCCGACGCGGGTTCGGACGCAGGGCGGGATGCGGGGACGGGGCCTGTCGTGGACGCGGGCGCCGACGCAGGGACCGACGCGGGCGCCACCCTGACCGAGGGGCCGCCAGTGCAAGCCTCCTTCGCACCCCAGGCCGCGCCTGCTCCAACCCCCGTCCTGAATCCCACGCCGACCACGGCGAGTGACCGGACGAATGGCGCGGAGCGGTCACGGATGCGCGCGCGCTGTGGCATGTGCGAGCTGCGACCCAGAGGGCCCATCGATCCGAACAAGGTGCCCTACATCTCCGTGCATGGCATCGGCGCCGGGCCCGAAGTGATGGACCCGGCCATCAACAACTTCCCTTCCAATGCGCAGGTCTACGACTTCTTCTACCCGGACAACCGGCACCCCATGGAGACGGCGGACTGCCTGCGCAACGCCATCGTTCAGGCGCGGGGAGCGCACTCGGGGACGACCGTGCAGGTGGTGGCGCATTCACTCGGCGCAATCATCGCGACGGGCGCGGACCACTCGCTCGCGGACGAAGAATGGATGCCGACGGAGGTCCCCACCAACTGCGGATTCATGAAGAAGGTGCGCGGCCGGCATCGCAAGGGCTTCGTGCTCGAACCGGCGCCCAGCCCGAGTCAGCTCGACCTCCGGATGACCCTGATCGACCCCGTCTTCCAGGGGTTCACGGATGCTCCGCTGATTGTCTCCGACTGCGTGCCCGGACCGGGAGACCTCACCGCGGGCAGCGCGCTCATGCAGACGCTGAACACCCGGCCCACGTTCTCCAGGCAACGCAGGGTGTTCTATGCCAACCACCCGAGTGATGACAAAGCCCGCGACCTCACCGAGTTCGATGACGCGGACCTCGAGCTGATCTGCAAGGCGATCCGAGGGGAGACCGTGCGCACCCGGAAGTTCGGCCTCATCAACGCGTGGAACGCCGTCAAGAACCTGCGGGCCGGTCCGGGAGGGAAGAAGCTCAAGGACGCCCTGGGCTGCGGCGGCTGCTCCGCGGCGCGCATCAAGGAGCTCGCCGGGCAGGTGGCACCCCGGTTGCCAGGCGACCACACAAAGGTCATCGAAGAAGTCACCTTCTGACCCCTCCTCTTCCCACGCTCGAACGCGAACATGAGGTGAGGAAGAAATCCCCCGTCGCACGTTATCTCGCGAGGAAAGGCAGAGACGCTTTCCGGAGCCCCACGCCCAACCTGGGCGCGGAGGCCTCAATCCACAGCACAAGGGGACAACACCATGAAGCGAGCGTCCATCGTTGTTTCGGCGGTGATGATGTCGGTCGGGTTTTCCAGCACGGCCCTGGCGGCCCCCATCACCGTGAATGGCTACGTCTGCGCGGCGAAGTACACCCGGCAACCCAATGTCGTCTACGGCCAGGGCTACGTGGTCGTGCAGGTGAACACCGGGGCGAACTGCACGGGGAGCTTCGTCGGCAGCTATTACTATCTGGGCTCGGGTGCCTCGTCCGCCGGCTACCAGTACAGCGAGGCCGAGCGCCTGGGCCTGTTCGAGCGCGCCACCCAGGCCGCCACCCAGGGCACGCAGGTCACCCTGTACGTGGAAGGCGCGGGCATCGGCATCCTCGACACCACCTACCGCGGCGACTGACGTCGGCCGGGCTTTCGCGCTCGCCTCCGACGAGGAACAACGCCTGGGGGCGAGCGTGCGCCCATGCGTTGCCGAGCACGGCTGCCGAGGGAGGGCCCTCGTCATCGCCCACGGGCGGAGCAGCGGCGCGTAGGATGCGCCGCCATGGACTTCCAGGCGCGACTCGAGGCGCTCACGCACCTGCTCGGGCCCTGGTCCCCACTCTGGTCCCGCTCCATCCTCCAGGGCTGGCCCGAGTCCGGCGCCGCCTATCCCGAGGACTGGCTTGCCTATGCCCGGTCGCTCGATGAAGCGGGCGAGCGGCGGCTGGACCAGGGGGTGCACGTGGGCGTCCCTCCTCCGTCCCTGGGCGCGCTCCTCGGCGCACTCCAGGAACTGACAGTGCTGCCCTGGCACGAGGGCATTCATCCGCTGACAGTCGCGCAGACGCAGGGACTCAGCACCAAGAAGACCCACGAACTCGAGCGGGTGCTCGCCCTGCTCGCGCCGAGAACGCGCTTCATCCACCAGGCGGTCGATATCGGCGGCGGCATGGGACATCTCGCCCGCCTCTGTGCGCGGACGTTCGGGTGGACCTTCCACAGCATCGATAGGGATGCCGCACTGCAGGACAAGGGCCGGCGGTGGTTGACGAGAACCCACTCCCCGGTCGGGGACACCCTGTCTTTCATCCAGGCCTCCGTCGAGGACGGACTCCAACCGCGAATCGACCCGCTCTTCTCCGGCCTGGACCGGGCTTCTATCGGCCTGCACACCTGCGGGCCGCTCGCCCTCACGCAGCTCCGCAAGAGCCAGGGGGCGGGCTTCGTCCTGAACATCGGCTGCTGCTACGACAAGCTGGAGGTCCCTCGGGACTACCCCGTGTCCGGCTTCGGGGGCGCGCACCCACTGCCCTTCACCTCGCACGCCCTGGCGCTGACGACGCGGGGACGGCATCACAAGACCGAGGTGGAGTTCGCGCGGATGAAGCGGGTCTACGCGTGGCGCTTCGCGTTCGATCTCCTAGCGAAGCGGCACTTCCCCGAGCGCGGCTTCGTGAGGGCCGGGGACGCGCCCCGAGCGCTCTATGACGGCCCCTTCGCCGTCTACGCACTCGACCGCATGGAGCGCCTGGGCCTCGACCCCCGCATGACGGACGCCGAGCTGAATGCCTTCGAGGTGTCCGTTCGCGCCGAGACGCGGGAGCTTTTGCTCTGCCATCTGCTGAGGGACCGCTTCGCGAGGGCGTTGGAAGTCGTGCTCCTGCTTGATCGCGCAATCCTCCTGGAGGAGCTGGGCTTCCAGGTCGAACTCCTCCAGCTCTTCGATCGGCGCCTGTCTCCGCGCAACCTCGCGCTCATCGCGTCGCGGAGCGCTTGAGCACGGGCCGGGCCCCGTGGGAAACGCCTGTCCAGGCCGCCCTCCCACGAGGGGCACCGCGGGGGCCTGGACAAGCTCACCTCGAGCCGCTCACAGTCCGTCGTGGTAGCAGAAGCCGTAGGTGCGGTCGGTCGGTCCACCCATGCACGGGACTCAACGGCAGACGCGCGGACTTGTCGCGAGCGTCTTTACCAATCTGTCAACTTTGTCCTATTTTCCCCACATGACATGACTGCACGTATGATTGGCGTCACGCGCGGCGTGGGCCGCGCGAATCCCTCGCGCGACCCCGCTTTAGCCAGACACGGACTAGCAGTTCTGCCTGCAGGGCGGCGGGGGGCCGACAGGCGGAGGGCTCCCGGCAGGAGGCGTGTTGATGCTGCTGTGGCAGGTGTAGAGCTGCAGGTCAAAGCAGTACTGGCGGTAGTACTGGGCTGACGCTCCGGAGCCATACATATACTGGGAGCAGTTCCAGAAGCTCCACTTGTACGGCGTCCCGCTCGGACAGCTCGAGTCCAGCCACCCACCGCTGCCGTAGTCGCGACAAGCACCCTGGTACGTCCCGGGCTGACACACGTTCTGCTCCACCTCGCCCACTTCCACCGTCTCGGCGGACGCCTCGTCCATCGGCGCTCCACCACAGGCAGAGGCGCCCAACCACATCGCCCCCAGGAACAACGGCCGCATGACTTGCTTCAACATGGATTGACCTCTTGGATTGTCAGCCCTGCCGTGACCCTTTCGGCGGCAGGTAGAGGCCACTCTGCTTGTCGTGCTGATTAACCGGGATTAATCACAATTAAATGTGACGATTGCCAGGCCGGTCCGGCGGGCGAAGACCGCGCCACCCTCGCGCCTGAATGAAGGCAGGCGCGGCCTCGGGCCATCCCCGTGGGAACGGGAGGTGGGGCGAAGGTCTGCCGGCCCCACCTCCTCGCGACGTCCCGGCTCAGCGCGCCTGGGCGATGCGGTTGTTGGTTCCGGTGTTGCTGACGCGCGGCTTCTTGCCCTTCTCCGCGCCCTGCTTCCAGGAGACCTTGTTGCCGCTGCCCGTCGTCTCGATGCGGTGCGCGGTGTGGACCACGACCTGGTTGTCGCTGCCCGTCACCTCGACGAGCTCGCAGGTCCCCGTCAGGGTGACCTTGTTGTCGGAGCCGACAATCTCCACCTTGCCCCCGTCGGCACAGTCGTGCGTCACAGTGCGCTCGGAGTCCACCAGTTCGAGCGAGCCGCTGCGCCGCGACGACGTGTCAGCCTCGTCGTCATCGTCATGCGCCATGGCGCCATCGACCTGGACGTCGACGCCTCCGCCCGAGCGTACCCGTGTCGTTCCGCCACGCGTCTCGACGGTATTTCCCTGCGCCTTCACCTTCACGCTTCCGTCCTTGCCGACCTTGACCGACGCGGCCTCGTCCTCATCCTGGGCGCTGGCCGTCATGGACCCCAGGACACATGCGATGACGATGAAGGCCTTCGATTTGAATGGGTTGTGCATTGCGGTGGACCCCTTGAGTGGCTGGATGCGCAATGTACGCAACGGCGTCGCGGAGATTCAAAATCCCCGCGACATATCGCGCGACAGTCCAGTGGATTGCAGTGAGCCTTCATCTCGGCACATGCAGCGGAGGGGCATGGCGAACCTGGCGGACCTCGACCCGGAGTGGCGGGCGTGATGCCCCGCGTCCCTAGGCCTTCGCGAGGACGGGGCCGAGCACCTTCAGCAGTTCCTCGGGCGCCTCGGACACCCATGCGGGCGGAATCTCCACGTATTCGTCACGCAGCACCTTCACGAGGCGGTCCGCCAGCGCGCGGTCCTCCGGCCATGCGGGGACGAGGTACTCACGGACCAGCAGCTCCACCGTGGCCGTCTGCCGCCAGATGACCTGGGACAGCCGCTCGAGCACCCCGGGCGGCTCCACCTTCATGCCTCGCGCCAGGGCGTGGTACGCGGCCGGGTCCTCCACCCTCGACAGGCAGGCGTAGAGCCGCCCGCGCACCGCGTCGTCCTGCTCCGCTTCCAGCCCGGAGAAGAGCAGCGGCCGAGTCTTCTCCGGCCAGTGATTGAAGAGCACCTGGTACAGCGCGCTCCGCACCGGGGCGAACCGGGGTCCCCCATTCTCCGGGGCCCGCAGCGCGGCCACGAGCTGCTCGAAGGCCTCGGGAGTATCCACGAAGGTCTTGCTGCCATACGCGGCGCGGACCATGACGGGGGCGTCCTGGACGCTGTCCATGCGCGCCTTCAGCGAGCCCGTGGTGAAGGGCTGCTGGGGGTCCCGCTTCGAGCCGCCCCGGGTCCGCACCTTCTTCGGACAGGGCTCGAAGGTCTCCGACGCCGGAGTGCCCACCGCCGAGCGCATGAGCTTCCGCACCTCGCCGTCCTCCACCCAGGGGTAGAGCGGCGCCAGGACGACCCCCTTCTTCCGCTCCAGCGTGGCCACGTAGTAGTGCCCGGCGATGTCCACGAGGACCTGGAACCGGTCGGGTTCGAGCACCGCGGCGATATGCGCCAGCATCCGCAGTGCCTTCGGGAGCTCGAAGAAGCGCTTGGGCAGGCGCAGCAGGTGCTCCTCGGCGGAAGCATCCTTCGTCGTGCCGTCGAAGAGGTCGAGCAGGCTGTCCGCGTCGACGGACAGCGGGACCCGGGCGGCCTCCCCTTTCGGCACCGCGAACCCGACCCGCTCATCCTCCTTCATGGACCAGCAGACCTCCGCCTCGTCGAGTTCATCATCAGAGGCCAGGAGCACGCCGTGCTCGAACTCCCAGAACGTGTCCTGGAACACCACGCAGATGAGCGCCTCCGGAAAGTCATCCAGGGCGTCCAGCAGCACCTGCTCCACCTTCTCCTTCTCGTGTAGGTCCGGGCCCGCGGTGATGCCGTGCCTCTGGAGCGTTGGCCGCACCTCTTCCGAGGCCTCGCAGCCACGAATCTTCACGTAGTCGACGTGGGACATGCCCCCGGTCCTCCAGTACCTGCGTGGGATTGAGCCATTCCTCCGCTACTCGGTGGCCGCCTCGGGCCACCACGATGCCGGGTAGGGACGCCTGGGGACCTGCGCTCCGTTCGTCGGTCGGAGGCTCGCGAGCTGGCAGCTTCCGTCCGGCGCGCGACCCACCGCCCAGCGCAGGTCCGGACTGAAGGATTCGAGCGTCACGAGCGTCCGCAGGGCCATCGGATAGAAGAGCTTCAGCGTCCGGGTATCGAGGATGACAAGCGGGTCGAGGCTCAGGGCCACCCAGCTCTCGCCGAGCCACCGCGAACCACCCGCCCAGGAGGCCGGAATGCCTCCAGATGCCCCCAGGACCGCATTCCGCACGCGCTCGGGCAACTTCGGCCGACGGATGGCCCCGGAGGACACCTCCTCGAGCACCGGCGCCCGCCCATCCCTCGGGTCAAGGTCCAGCGCATACCGACGGCTGGGTGAAAAGGAGCGACTCTCGCCATCGTCCGGCCACACCTGCGTCGCGCCCACCACGCCGGTGCTCGGGTCCCACAGCGCGCTGAGGAGCTCTCTCTCGGCGGGTGGATCGTAGTCACCGGCGAAATACTGCACGCCAGGGAGCGAGGAGACCCCGAATCGAAGCAGGTAGCGCGCTCCTTGTTTCTCCCAGCCCATGGGCGTCACCCACCGCAGCTCGGGTATCCGGAGGGATGGGGACACTCCCCCGTCACGCTCGATGACACGGATTGCATTGTCGGAGCTCCGCAACGCGACCGAGTGCCGCTCCGGATGGACCTCGAAGGAGTACGGTCCCTCCAGTCCCTCGGCCCAGTCACCATGGAACCGGACCTCGTCCGAGCCTCCGTCACCCCGGTACCATCGGCACGCGACGCCGAGGGTCCGAGCGCTCCCGCCATCCGGAGTCAGGCCTCGGCAGCCGACACAGGTGCTCAACGCATCACCGCCGCAGGCGAGATGCTCGTTGGAGGCCGCGGCGCCCGTCAGGAGTACAGGGGGAGTCCGGGTACCCGGCTCGACGGCCCAGATGCGCCTCGTTCCAGCATCCTCCGGTTCTTCGAGCAGCATGTGTCGCCCACCCGGGGTGAAGGCCAGGTAGCCGGCTCCGGAAGGCGCGCAGGGTTGGAAGGGCTCGAGGACGAAGCCTTCCGGATTCTCTGAGCGAGGAGACGCCGCCAGCGTCACTCCCGCGAGCACGAGCCCCAACACCACGGTCCCCAGTCGTTTCACCAGACCCTCCCGTCGCCGTTACAGCATGAAGACTTCACGTCGCAAACCGCTTCCGGTAGTCGCTTGGCGAGATGGAAAGATTGCGCTGGAAGGTCACCCGCATCCTTTCCTCGTTCCCGAAGCCGCACACGCGGGCGATCTGGTCGACGTTGCGCTTCGAATCCTCCAGCATCCGCCGGGCGGCCTCCAGCCGCAGGACCTCGATGGCCTTCGCCGGAGTACGGCCGGTCTTCTGCTTGTAGACACGCGCGAAGTTGCGCGGGCTCATGCGGGCTCTTTCGGCCAGCGCTTCGACGGTGAGGTTGTCGCTGCCCAGGTTGTCGGAGATCCACAGGTGCAGCTCATCGAAGGCGTCGCCGTCCTTCGTCTGCGACTTCAGCAGCTCACTGAACTGCGACTGCCCACCCGGCCGCTTCAGGAAGACGACCAACTCCCTTGCCACCTTCATGGCCAGGTCATGTCCATGGTCCGCCTCCACCAGCGCGAGGGCCAGATCGATTCCCGCACTGACGCCGGCCGAGGTCCACACAGGGCCTTCACGGACGAAGAGCGCGTCGTGGTCGATCTTGATTGAAGGGAAGCGCTCGCGCAGCAGGTCGCACATGGCCCAGTGTGTCGCCGCGCGCTTGTCCTGAAGGAGCCCGGCCTGGGCCAGCAGGAAGGTGCCGCTGCAGACCGATGCGGTGCGGCGGGTCGCTGCCGCCTTCAACCGCAGCCATTCAATCAGCGGCTCGGAGCGGGCCAGCACCTGCTCGATGTTCGGCGAGCCAGGAACGACAACAGTGTCGACAGGGACTCTCGCGAACGCGGCGAGCGGCACCGTCTGCAACGCGACGCCTTCCGCCGACTGCACCAGCCCACCATCAAGGCTCGCCGTGTGGCGGAGGTATCCCGGCAAGCCGCACTCCGCCAGGGCCTTTGAGGCGGCCCAGAACACGGTCTGCGGCCCCGTCAGGTCCAGCAACCCCATGTCGGGAAAGGCGACGAAGAGCACGGTGCGCTGCCCGCCCGAAACTGGCAGAAATTCCGGGGTATCTGTCATGGCTGCCAGACCCTTTCATGCCTACATTCTCGTCGTCAACGGAGAGGCAAACATGAAGATCGTGGTCATCGGTGGCACCGGCCTCATCGGAACGAAGGTGGTGACGAGGCTTCGCGGGCAGGGCCACGAGGTGGTGGCGGCGGCGCCCAGCTCGGGCATCAACGCCCTCACGGGTGAAGGCCTGGAGGAGGCGCTCGCGGGCGCGCGGGTGGTCGTCGATGTGGCGAACTCGCCGTCGTTCGAGGACAAGGCCGTGCTGGAGTTCTTCGAGACCTCGGGGCGCAATCTCCTCGCGGCGGAAGAGAAGGTTGGCGTGAAGCACCACGTCGCGCTGTCGGTGGTCGGCACCGAGCGGCTTCTGGGCAGCGGCTACTTTCGCGGCAAGATGGCGCAGGAAAAGCTCATCACTGCCGGCCGGATTCCGTACACCCTCGTGCGCTCGACGCAGTTCTTCGAGTTCATGGGCGGCATCGCCAAGGCGGGAACGGAAGGCGAGACGGTGCGCGTTTCCACGGCGCTCATACAGCCCATCTCGTCGGACGACGTGGCGGACGCGGTGGCCGAAGCGGCGCTGGGCGCGCCGGTCAATGGCATCGTCGAAGTGGCCGGGCCGGAGCGTGTGCGACTCGTCGACGTGGTCCAACGCTTCATGACCGCGAAGCAGGACGGGCGCAAGGTCATCGCCGATGCTCACGCGCCCTACTTTGGCGTGGAGCTGGACGACCAGTCGCTCACGCCGGGCGACGGAGTTCGTGTGGGGCCGACGCGGTTCGAGGAGTGGCTCCGCCGTTCCGCGACATAGTCCGCGCGCATGAGCATCGGCGATGACCAGGTGCCCGCGAAAGGCACCTGCTCGCGAACGTCAGTTCATGCGCTTGCCGTGCTCACGCCATTCACCTCGGCGCAGCAGCTCCTCGCGCAGTTGGGTCCGCGCACGGTGCAGCCGCGTCTTCATGGCGGCCAGCTCAAGCCCCAGGGCTCTACAAACCTCCTCGCCGGAGAGCCCCTCGAGGTCTCGCATGATGAGCACCTCGCGATAGATGGGCTCCAAGGCCGCGATGGCCGCATGGACGGACTGGATAAGCTCCCATCGCTCCAGCGCCTTCTGCGGGTCGAGCGCGTCGGACACAAGGGCGGCGTCCTCCCTCAGTTGCTCGCCCAGGGACTGCCGCTCGCGGACGAAGGGACGGAGCATGCGCAGGCACGTGTTGCGCACCACGCTCATCAACCACGAGAGGACGCTGGCGTCCCGCTGCACCTCGGGGCGCTTCGCGAGCTTCGTGAAGGCCTCCTGCACCGCATCGTCCGCGTCGTAGCCGTCCCGGCACACGCGCAGGCCGAACCGGTACACCCGGTCGTGGTAGGTGCGCACCAGCGCGGCGAGGGCCTCGTCATCTCCCCGGGCCGCCGCGGCAAGCAACCCTCCGTGCCCCGCGCCCATCAGCGCCCCGGCCCCAGGGGGCACGTCGAGCGGCCCATCAGGGCATAGCCGAGGCAGCTCCCCGCCAGGGCCGAGAAGAGCAGATACGCCCCCAGCACTCCGAAGGTCGCGACCCGGATGGCCAGCGACAGCGGCGCCAGGGCCGCACACGTGACCAGCACCAACCCGCCCAGGGCCCTGAACAGCCGCTCCACCTTCCCGACATTTCGCTTCATGACGCCCTCCATTCACCAGGAGAAGTCACGTCGCGCCAGAAAGGATTCAGGGCCCCGGATTTTTTCGCCGCCCCGCGTGCCAGATTCGCGGGGAGTCCACGGGAGCCAACACGCGCCCCCGCGGACACCGGTGGCGCTGATCCCCCGTGCTGGGTGGCTCCCGGACACTTCCGCCCCACGGGAAGCCGTGAATCAGGCGGTGCTTCGCACTGGCGCGGAACGCTCCTCCGTCGCGGATGCGTCGCCGGGCACCGAGGGCATCAGGCTGACCTTCAATTTCGCCACGTTGGGTGTCACCCCGAAGAAGGAATCATAGGCGTTGAGGTGCTGCTGCCCCACCGTCGTCATGAAATCATTGAAGCTACCCGGATGGGGAGGCAGCGGCGACGGCGTGAACTTCTGCGAAGGCAGTCTGACGTAGGGATTCGGGCTCGGCAGCAATTGGTACATCTGGTTGATCGCGCCATAAACAAGGTTGGCATCGAGCCCCAGGAAGCCGCTGAGCGGGCCGTAGAGCGTCTGGCACGACTTGTTCTCGACGTAATCCCACACCACGTCGTTCTGCACATTGTACGGCTGGACGTTCATCAAGTTGGTCCAGCCGTGCGGCACCACATCGTACTGGTTCCAGATGACCTGGTTCCAGTAGCCATAATTCGCGATGCCGGAGATCGCCGTCGGCGGAAAGAGCGCAGTAAAGGCGTTGACGAATCCTTGATCTCCGGTCGAGGGGGCGGCCGTCGGCAGCACATAGAGCGCGGCCCACCGCTTCACATCGAAGACGTTCTGATAGAGCCAGCGGGCCAAGGTCGGGCAGAGCGAGCCACCCAGGCTGTGCCCAGCGAAGATCAGCGTCGCCTGATAGGACGCTTTCTCCCCCAGGAAGGTCTGAAGCGATTGATTCGTCTGCGAATCCAGCATGTTCAGCAGATTCGTGGTCCCCCGTGCCGCCCCCTGCGAAACGTTCCCCACGTTGAATTGACTGGGACTGGTGCTGTTCGTCGGGGTGATTCCCACCGGGAAGGCCACCGTGTTCGTGACGCTATTGTCCAGACAGTCCGTGTCGTACCAATTGTGCGCGGTGTCGCTGTTCCCGTTGGTGCCCGCTATCGCCACGACATAGCAGTCCGCTTGCGCATTGTGGACCGCGTACATGACATTGTCGGCCACCTTGGACACCCTGCCCTTGCCGCTGCAGTCCGTGTCGGTTTGATAGACGCAAGGTCCCCACACTCGCGTCCACACACCCAATTGTTGACTATTGCTCGTCAACGCAGCATCGATGATAGGCCCAAGCTGCTGAGCGATGTTGGAGGCCGTGTCTTCCAGGCTGTCGCCCAGACCAGAGAACCTCGAAAGCTGGTATACCGTCTGGATGATATTGTAGCTTCCGCCGGTATAGATTGGCTGTACGATGCTCATACGAATGAGCCTCCCCTTGTGTGATGATGATTCGCTCGGAAACCCAAGCAGAAGGCATGCCAGCACGCCCTGCCGCGATTCCCCAAGGCAATCACACGCATCTCAGGACTCACACCAGGCGGTTGACGCGTCAGCAGGGGTCCTGACGCGTCAGGAGGGTGGTTGACGCGTCAGCGGCGACTCGATGGCCGCGAGCCGGAGGGATACGAAGCCACCCCAACCTCGAGGACGACGACCCCGGGGCCGGCCCTGGAACCGGTTCACCCCGCACATCCCGCCCCGTTCCGAGCACCGCGAGTCACCGGCCGCCCTGTTCCGCTTTTTGTACGAGGTCGAGAATAAACCGAAGCCCGGGCACGTCAGGGGCCGCGCGCTCGTGTCCCCCTGGGAGCGCGCGGTGGATGACCGCGGAGGGTCCGGCGCGCCCGATGCGGGTGCGGCGGGTGCCGTCATCGCGGCAGACCCGATGTTTCACCATGACAAACAGAGCAATGCCAGTGCAGCCGGACAGGCAATTACATCAGGAGCGATACATGCAACGGAGCGAAGGTCAGCGGATGAGCCGATGGCTGGGAGTCTGCCTCGGACTGTGGTTCGCGGTGGGCTGTGGCCAACCCCCGACGGGGGAGTCTGTCGAGGAAGCATCGGTGGGCTCGCCCATCACGCGCACGAAGCCGCGCGCCCGCATCGCCGCGGGAAGGGACCATTCCCTGTCAGTGCGTCCGAACGGCACCGTGTGGGCGGCGGGCTCGAACGAATACGGGCAGTTGGGCAATGGCTCCACCACGAACAGCGCCGTGCCCCTCCAGGTGCAGGGACTGACAGGGGCGACGGCGGTCGCCGCGGGCTCGATTCACTCGCTGGCGCTCCGCTCTGGCGGCACCGTGTGGGCCTGGGGATACAATGGCAGCGGTCAGTTGGGAAATGGCTCCACGACATCCAGCCCTGTGCCCGTACAGGCGCAAGGGGTGACGGGGGCGACGGCGGTGGCCGCGGGCACGGATCACTCCCTGGCGGTGATGGCGGATGGCACCGTGCGGGCCTGGGGCTACAACGGCTCTGGCCAACTGGGCAATGGCACCACCACCTCCTCTTCCACGCCCGTCCAGGTGCAGGGGCTGACCGGGGCCGTGGCCGTGGTCGCGGGCAGGAATATGTCCCTGGCCCTGCGCTTCGACGGCACGGCGTGGGCCTGGGGCTACAACGGCTCTGGCCAACTGGGCAATGGCACCACCACGTCCTCCTCCACGCCCGTGCAGGTGCAGGGGCTGACCGGCATCACGGCTGTCGCCGCGACCGAGGAATACGTGCTGGCGGTGAAGTCCGACGGCACCGTGTGGGCCTGGGGCAACGCGTACCTGCCCATGACTCCGTGGCCGCTCTCCACGCCCGTGCAGGTGCAGGGGCTGACCGGAGCCGTGGACGTGGCCGCGGGCAATCTGTTCTCCCTGGTGGCGCGCTCCGATGGCACCGTCTGGGCCTGGGGCTACAACGCCGATAGCGGTCAACTGGGCGACGCCACCAAGACTGGCCGCACCACGCCCGCGGTGGTGCAAGGGCTGACCGGGGTCACCGCCATCGCCGCGGGGCGGGACCACGCCATGGCCCTGCGCTCCGATGGTTCCGTGTGGACCTGGGGCAACAACGACGTGGGGCAGCGTGGAGATGGGACGCCCGCGAGTCAGTTCCTGCCAGTGGCGGTGCAGGGGATGAGCGAGACATCCTCCGTGGCGGCGGCCCCGGCCCACTCCCTGGCGCTGCGGTACGACGGCACCGTGTGGGCCTGGGGCGCCAACTACGCCGGCCAGCTCGGGGATGGGACGACGACGCGCCGGGCCGCGCCCGTGCAGGTGCCGGGGCTCGGCGGCGTCATGGCTGTCGCCGCGGCTGGCGACCACTCGCTGGCGTTGCTCTTCGACGGCACCGTGTGGGAGTGGGGCAACGGCGGCGCCGTGCCGGTGCAGGTGCAGGGGCTGAGCGGAGTCGTGTCCATCGCCGCGGGAGGGGGCCACACCCTGGCGCTGCGCTCCGACGGCACCGTGTGGGCCTGGGGTAACAACTCCGTCGGGCAGTTGGGGAATCCCGGTGCCGGTTACGAGAGCGCCACGCCGGTGCAGGCGTCGGGACTCAGTGACGTCGTGAAGGTGGCGGCGGGTGGCGTACACTCGCTGGCGGTGCGCTCCGACGGCACCCTCTGGTCCTGGGGAGACAACTACGGAGGCCAGTTGGGGGATGGGTCCAAGAGCCGTCGCTTCACGCCCGTGCAGGTGCAGGGACTGACTGGGGTCGTGAGCGTGTCGGGAGGCAATGCACATTCGCTGGCGGTGCGCTTCGATGGCACCGGGTGGGCCTGGGGCAACGGCGGGACGGGCACGCTGCTGCTCGCCAATGGCTGGTACAGCCGCACCCGACCGGCGCAGGTGGCGATGACGGGCCTGGTGGAGATGGCTGGAGGCGGGGGCACCTCGCTGGCCTTGAGCGCCACCGGCGCCTTGTGGGCCGGCGGCACCAACGAATCGGGGCAATTGGGCAATGGCACCACGTCCAATCCGCTCGCGCCGGGGCAGGTGCAGGGGCTGGGCGGCGCGGTCGTCACGGCCGCCGCGGGAGGCGACCACATGCTGGCCGTACGTGATGACGGCACCGTGTGGGCCTGGGGCCACAACGCCGATGGCCAGTTGGGCCATGGCGCCCCCTCCGACGGAATCACTCCCAGCATCTCCCTGCTGTAACCCCTGGGGCCACCGCGGGCCCGGATCAAGCATGGCTCCGGGCCCGCCCGTTGGCGCGTGGCTCGACTCCAGCTCGGAGCCCTTGCGAGCCCGTGGGGCATGCCTCCATTCTCGCCCTCCTCGCATGCGCTCCGTTCATCTCCTCGCGCCCCTCACCGCCCTGCTGCTCGGCCTCACCCTCCCCTCCAGCGCAGCCCCCAAGGACACAGAGCGTTCCTTCCGGGTCCAACCTCCCGCGGCCTGGGTGCGCCCGGTCGCGCTGGAGACGAGGGACTCGCGGCCCCTGGGCGAAACCGGGGGCGTTCACTACGCGCTCGCCGATCTCCAGGTGCGCGCGGAGCGCCCGCGGGTGGAGCGTTATGCCCACTACGCGCGACGCGTCCTCACCGAGGGCGGCATCGAGGAAGCCGCCGAAATCAACGTGACGTTCGACCCATCCTTCGAGCGTCTCACCCTGCACGGCGTCTGGTTGCACCGCGGCGGGCAACGCAAGGATGTGCTGGAGCCCCAGGCCGTGAAGGTCATCCAGCAGGAGCGCGAGCTGGAGCAGCGGCTCTACAACGGCACCCTCTCCGCGCTCATCTTCGTGCGCGACGTGCGCGTGGGTGACGTCATCGAGTACGACTTCACCGTCGAGGGCGACAACCCTGTCTTCGACGGCCGCTTCCTCGCCTCCGTGGAAACGCGCTACGGCACGCCCCTGGGCCACTGGCGCTACCGGTTGCTATGGCCCTCCGCGCGCGGGCTGCATGTGAAGCAACACGGCACGGACGTGTCTCCCTCCGTGAAGGAGGCGGGCGGTGTGCGCGAGTACGTCTGGGAGCAGCACGACGTGCCGGCGCTCAGCATCGATGACTCGCTCCCCTCCTGGTACCAGCCCTGGCCCTGGCTGCAGCTCAGCGAGTTCGATAGCTGGGCCGCGGTGGCGCGCTGGGCCGTGCCCCTCTACCAGGCGCCCGCGCGGTTGCCCCCGACGCTCCAGGAAGAGGTGAAGCGACTGCGCGCGGCACACGCTTCCCCCTCCGCGCGCCTGCTCGGGGCGCTGCGCTTCGTGCAGGACGAGGTGCGCTACCTGGGGATGGAGCTGGGTCCCAACTCGCACCGCCCTCATGCTCCGGAGGAAGTGCTCGCGCGGCGCTTTGGTGACTGCAAGGACAAGACGCTGCTGCTCGTCACGCTGCTGCGGGCGCTCGGCATCGAGGCCCGGTCGGCGCTCGTCCACTCCGCCTGGAAGCAGACGGTGGAGTCGATGTATCCGTCTCCCGTCGTGTTCGACCACGTCATCGTCCAGGCGCGCCTGGAGGGGCGTGACTATTGGCTGGACCCCACGGCCTCACACGAGCGAGGTCCGTTGGAGTCCTTCGAGCCGCCGCCGTTCCGCCGCGCCCTGCCGATTGACGAAGCCACCACGGGACTGGTGGAGATTCCGGAGCCTCGGAGTCAGGAGCCCGTGATGGAACTGGAGGAGTCCTACGTGGAGAGCGCCGCCGGCCAACCCGTGGCCCTCACCGTGACGACGCACTGGAAGGGCCCGAGTGCCAATCAAATGCGCCGAAACCTCTCCACCGCGTCACTGAAGGACGTGGAGCGTGAGTACCTCAACTTCTATGCGCGCAATGACCCGACGATTCGCTCGACCGCGCCGCTCTCCGTGCAGGACGACCCGGAGCACAACGTCATCACGCTGGTGGAGCGCTACGTCATCGAGTCCTTCTGGTTGGAGCAGCAGCGCGAATTCACCGCATCCACCATCACCCGCTACCTCACCCGGCCGCGCATCGGTCAGCGCACCATGCCCCTGGCCATCATCCACCCGGTGAACGTGCGGCAGCGCATCCGCTTCGAGTCGCTCCACTCCATGCGCATCAGGCACCAACGGGACACCGTCCAAGGACCCGCCAGCGCGCTCGACTACAGGTTCTGGACGGAGGACGGCGACAAGGTGCTCTTCCTCGAATACCGCTACCACAGCCTCGCGGACGCGGTGGAGCCCGCCCAGCTCATGGCGCACCTGGAGGCCCTGAAGCGGATGGACGTCCACACCGGCTACCAGGTGACGCTCGGCACGACTCACGGCAACGGAGGCCGAGGCAATTCAGGGTTCACCTGGGTCGGCGTGGCCATGGGGCTGGGGGGCCTCGCGCTGGGCGGGCTCCTCATGTTCATGGGTGATGGGCCGCGTGCGTTCCTCCGGGACGTGCAGGCGCGGCGGCGCAAGCGGGCGTTCTCGCGCAAGTTCGCCTCCGTCGAAGGGGACAGCCCCGCTCAGGCCATTTCGCTCGCCACCGTGGGCGAGCTGCACGCGCGGCTGTCCGGAGTGCGCTGCGCGTGCGGCGTGGCCGGTGCCGGGGCACCGAAGCTGGAGGAAGTCGTCCTCGGAGAGCAGCACCTCGTCCTGGCGAAGTGGACATGCTCCGGCTGTGGCCGCGGACGCCATGCCTACTTCACGGTGCGCGAGGAGCGCGCGGCCTGAGTCCATACAGGCCGACGCGCACCTGCGCGGGTGTTCTTCCGGGGACAGGGGGCCGTGCCCGCCATGCGCCGTGAGTCCGTGCTCCGGAGGGCGGGACGGTTGCGATGCAAATCGGCGACCAGGGTGACCGGAAACCCGGGATTGGACGGCCACCAGTCCTGAGTTCCCCTCGTGGAGCAAGGACCCGCACGCCCCGGAAGTACGACGACCCGAGCCTCCCGTTGGCAGGCAGACTCCACACACCACGTGGAGTCCCCCCTACCTCCGAGGTCCCGCCTTGACACGCTCCCTTCGCACCCTAGGGCTCATTCTTTCGACCTTGTGTCTCTCGCCGCTGACGGGTTGCGACGACGACCCACCCTCCCCATCCACTCCCGACGCGGGCCGGGACGCGGGCAGCGACGCAGGGCCGGATGCGGGCCCCCATGAGGACCCCGACGCGGGACCGGACGCCGGCCCCGATGCGGGCCCCCATGAGGGCCCCGACGCGGGACCGGATGCGGGCCCCTATGTCTGGGATGGCACCTATGTCCCGCTCGAGGAGCATGGGGACGTCGAGGACAAGGGCATCCTGGCCGACTGCAAGTTCGACCCCCGGAACGTCTCTCCCACCATCTGCAACGAACTCGACCGCGCCGACCTTTTCGACCTGTCCCAGTGTGAGACGCAGTCGCTCGGCGCGCTGGCCCAGGAGGGTATCTACCAGGTCGAGCTCCGGGGAGAGCGCGCGCTGCCGGATGGCGGCACCCGCATCGTCCCTTCCTCGACGGGGTTCCTGCTTCGCGACGACGGCGGCACCAGCACCCTGTATGACCAGCCCATTCTCAAGCTCGACATGGAGGGAGACCGCTTTGTCCTGCAGGGCCAACTGCCGCGAACCGGCCTCGTCATGAACCTGACGGGCTGCGAGGCGAAGGCCCCCAACATCCTCACTGGCTGCTTCGCATCTTGCCGCCGAGGCCAGTTCACCCAGGGCGGCACGTTCGAGGCCCACCGCGTCGTCAAACAGGAGGCCGAGCCTGAGTCCTCGGGCGGGCTCGCGCTGTTGTCCGAGCACCGCGTCTCCACGGGCCTGGCCGTGGACATCTACGTCGCCAAGGGGCACGCCTACGTCGTCTCCCTTCCCCACCAGGACCAACTGGGTGGACTCACCGTCTTCGACGTGAGCAATCCGCGCAACCCCGTGCGCACCGCTTCCATCAGCCTGCCCGGGGACCACTTCTGGAATGGCGTGTGGGCCAAGGACAACGCGCTCTACATCGCGAGCAATGCCTCCGGCGTCGTCGTCTACGACATCTCCAATCCCGCCGAGCCCCTCTTCGTGCGCAGCCTGTCCACGGGCGGAGACGGAGGCGCGCACACGGTGCTGGTCGACGGCAACTTCCTCTACGCCATGGTCCCCCTCTCTGGCACCTTCATCTACGACCTCACCCACCCACTTGACCCGGTGCTGCGCACCGTCGTCCCAGGGGGTCCCCACGACTCCTTCGTCTACGACGGGCGCCTCTACATCAGCGACTCCGGCGACGGCTATGCCCTCTTCGACCTCGCCAACCTCGACGACATCCGCGAGGTGGGCCGCTACATCATTCCCAATGGCTTCTCCCACCACAACGCGGTAGGCACCTTCGGGGGGAAGACCATCGCCTTCGAGGGCGGTGAGTTCAATGCCTCTCACGTGCGCGCGCTCGACGTCACCGACCCGGCGAACATCGTGAAGATTGGCACCTTCAAGATGCGACGTGTCACCTCCATGCACAACCTCATCCTGCGCGGCAACCTGCTCTACGTCGCGTGGTACCAGGAGGGCTTGCGCGTGCTGGATGTCTCAAACCCCACCCAGCTTCGCCAGGTGGCACACCACCACGTCTTCCGCGAGACGGACCCGCTCCGGGGTGACAGCCTCTTCGAGGGCCTCTTCGGCGTGCGCGTCCCGGGCGACGGCTACGTCTACACCGCCGAATCCTCCCGAGGGCTCATGATCTTCAACGAGCTATGAGCATCCTCGGCTCTTCGTAGGAATGAAGCATCCCCAGGTGAGGTCGGCGCCTGGGGGTGCCCGCACTTCCATTCACTCACAAATGGAAAGGCCTCCGAGCGGAAAGGGCGCAGGTCCGCACGTCCGTTTGGGTGATGCGCACGCTCGGCTCCCATTCACTCCCCTGGCTGGATTTCTCGCTCACTGATGTTGCCATCGGCGTTGAACACACTCACGCCGAGCGTGTCCGCGTCCGGAAAGCGCTCCCTGAGCGCGCTCTTCATCGCGCCTGCCGGATGCACACGCCTGGACTTGGATGATGACCTGGCGACCGTCGCCCAGAAATTCCAGAAAAAGCCGCAATACGACTTCAAGTCGTCCGCATGAAGTGATGGAGTGCCGGTCCGCAGGGCCCGGCATGTGTCCGCCGTGACTGGCCGGGAATCACTCGATGTCGTGGGGGGCGAAAGTCATGCGCCAGCAAGCGATTCTTCGTGTTGTGGTGGGGAGTGCCTCGCTGTGTCTGGGAGGCTGGAGTGAAGCAGCGTGGGCCGGTGGGCCCGCGCAAGGCCCCGTGGGAGTGCTCGCGGAGCCCGCCAGTGGCGCCGCGCGTCCCCGGACGCTGGATGACGCGCTGCTCGAGGTGGAGCGCGAGGTGCCGGGCTTCGGCGGCATGTATCACGATGAGAAGGGGCGGCTCGTGGTGCGCCTGGTGAATGCCACCGCGGCGCCGGCCGCGCGCCGGGCCATCGCCTCCGTGTTCGGCGCGGAGAGGATTCCCCAGGCGGGCGTCGTCACACAGCCCGCCACGCGGACGTTCTCCCAGCTCAAGGCCCTGCAGGAGCGACTCACACCGGACGTCCTCGCGCTGCCGGGCACCGTCTTCACGGACGTGGACGAGAAGTCGAACCGGGTGGCCATTGGCGTCGAGAAGGCCGAGGCGCGGGCCATCGTCGAGCGGGCCATCGCGCGCCTGGCGGTGGCTCGGGACGCGGTGGACATCGTCGAGTGGGGGCCCATCAACCCCACCAGCGTGCAGAGCGGCTGGACGCCGGTGGGAGGAGGACTGCAGATAGAGACGCCGGGCAAGTACTGCACGCTCGGCTTCCCCGCGCTCCAGGGCGGGACGCTGGGCTTCGTGAGCAACTCGCACTGCACCCAGGTCCAGGGCGGGGTGGAGTCAACGCCCGCGTACCAGGCGGTGGCGCCGTGGCTGGTGGGGACGGAGACGACGGACCCCGGCTACGCCAGCGGAGGAAGCTGCCCGGCGGGGCGCATCTGCCGCTCGAGTGACAGCGCCTTCTTCCGAGGGGAAGCGGCCATCGCCACCTACGTCGTGCAGACGCCGGGCGCGTTCGACCTGAACATCTCCGCCTGGCCGGAAGTGACGGGGAAGGTGCTGTACCCCTCCCAGGGACAGACGGTGTTCAAGACGGGCCGCACCACGGGCACCACCAGCGGCACCATCCAGTGGGCGTGCGCCACGGTGAACTCGGGTGGTACGCCACACACATACTACTGCAACTACATCGCGACCAGCGCCACGCAGAACGGCGCCGGCGGTGACAGTGGCTCCCCCGTGTACTTCCTCAACGGCAACGGGGTGACGCTGACGGGCCTGATGTGGGGCGCGGGCGCCAGCCCGTGGAACTTCGCCTTCTCACCCCTGGGCGGCGTGCAGGCCGAGCTGGGCGTCGTCCCGTACTGCCAGGGCGGCGTGGGCTGCTGAGCGCCGCACGCCCCGGAAAACAACCTGGGAGGAGGAGGGTCCACTCCTCTTCCTCCCAGAACGGGCCGCCCTTCACGGGGGATGAAACCGCCGCGTGGGACACCGCGGGGCCCGCTCCCTCAACAGGGGAAGCAGTACACCAGCCGGGAGTACGACGTCCGGACGCCCGAGAGGTACCGCCGCCCGCTGCATGTCTGGGTCTCGTTGCCCACCATCTCCGAATAGGTGTCATCCGAGAAGTAATCCCACTCACAGCTCTGGGCTGGAGCCGCCTCGGCCTTCGGGGCATAGGTGGACGTTCCGAGGCCCACGAACGCGGGAACCGCAAGCACAACGCCCAAGAGCAGCCTTTTCATTGAATGCCTCCAAGGGGAAGAACCGCGACCTCGAACCTAGGTTGCCTTGGATTGCAATGGCAAGGGGGCCCCATGCGGGGCCGCCAGGGAAGACCTTGGGCGCGTCCCGGAAAGGCGCGCGGCATGTTATGAATTGCATGCACCCACCACTCTACGAGGGCACTCCCATGAAGAGCACCTTGCGCAGCATTTCGCTGATGGCCACGAGCCTGCTGATGGCCTGTGGTGAGGGCCTCCCCCAACAGGAAGGGGCTGGACTGCCCACACTCGAAGACAGTCACGCCGCTCTGGTCGCTCCCACGGCCTCCATCTCCTGCTCGAGTACCTCCACTGACATCACGTGCATTGGCGGCGCCACGGGTGGCAGCCCGCTTTACCGAAGCCAGTGGTCGCGGACGATGTACTTCGACGGCGAGGTCCTCAACTCCCCCTGGGGAGATGGCAGCGCCACGTATAGTGAGTCTTGCGTCACGCCGACGTCTGGGAACCCGCCGGGCTATTCCATCCGGTTCCGCTACCGCGTGGTGACGGCCGCACAGGAAGTCTCCAACGCCGCCACCGGCCCTCTCTATGCTTGCGAGTGATTGAGGGCGGAAGCACCGCCCTCCTCAGACGAACAAGCCCAACCGCTGACGTTCCAGTGGGATGCGAATGACCCACGGTGGACCGTGCCCCCAAGAGAGCGGCACGGCCCACGCATGGCACGAGAACGGAAAGACTCGCGCTACTCGCCGATGATGTCCGAGCCCAGGCTCACGCCGTCACTGTACACCGTGGCCTGGAAGGGATTGCCGGCGCCGCTCATATCGAAAGCCATCACAACGGACGCAGCTTCCCCGAGCTGAGCGAGCCATGCATCCACCGCTTCCGGATCCCTGAACGCGTACGTGCCCGCCTCTGTCTGAACCACTTCGAACGGGTCCGCGCCCAGCTGTTCGCCGCGCGAGCCGAGCACCGCCACGTTCATGAAAGGACTCGTGAGCGTCGGAGCCGCCCCGCCAATGCCGACGAGGGCCATCTCCAGGCCCGAGGCGCCTCCAGCAACGGCGCCCGCCCTGAGGGACTTCTTCTTGATGGTCACCGTGACTGTCGCCGTGCCCTCGAACTTCCCAGTGCTCGGGTTGTACGTCATGGTCGTCGAGCCCGAGACAGTCGTCTCGCACGCCGGCAACAGGGCCAGCGCGAGGACCATCGGGACAATGCTCAGGATTCTCATCAACTTCGTCATGGCTGACACTCCAGATCGAGAGGAATGCGCTGCCATCCCTCCCCGGAACAGTCCAGGCAAGGCGGCAGGCCCGCGAAACTCCATCAATACGACACACCACCCCGACCGCCCCCCCTTCGGGGACACCATGGCGAATCAAAGGCAATCATCCACCACATCAGGATGGCGACGACAAAGTACGATCTGAATCGTACATTGTCAAATGAGGGCGCTCGCGGGCCCGCGCGCGGCGGCCACGGCGATAGAGAATCCTCGGCCGGGGGCCCTCCAGCGACGAGGGCCACCCCGGACGAAGGCTGTCACCGCGGATGTCAGCAGTCCCGGGCGTAGTCCTGCTCGAACACCAGGACGCCGCGCGACTCCGGGAAGTAGATGACATACAGCTCCCAGATCATGCAGGCGTCCGGCCACATCTCCCGGCTGTAGTGCCAGCCCGTCACCTGCACCGCCTCGGAGCCGTTGCTGTACTCCTGGCCCAGGGCCGGATGCAGGGAAGACAGCCTGGAGAGCAGCCGCGACTGCGCGAACTGCGTGTAGGTCGTATTCGCCAGGCGCGCGCCAAAGAGCGCATTGCTCTGCTCCGTCAAGGAGACGGCCTCGGCGACCTTGTCCACGCTCGCTGGAGTCGAGTGGCTCCAGGGGAAGGAGTAGCCACGCAGTTCGCCGTAGCACGCGGAGGAGGTGCCACAGGCCGCGTTGGCCGCCGACAGCTTGGACTGCAGGCCCGTGCTCACCGGCCGCGAGCCCAGCGACACGGAATACAGCCCATAGGCGACCGTGTAGTCGGACACGCAGACCGGCCACATCCGCTGCGTCCACGTGGCCTCGCCGCCCGCGCACCAGACGGGCTTGGAGGAGGCCGACGGAGCACATGCGCCCTCGTAGAGCGCGTGCGCGTCATCCGCGCCGAAGCACAGGGCGAAGGCCTCGTTGACGGGCAGGCCCTCCGCGTCCCAATGGGCCATGCAGTCCTCGACGCGGGGACCTACCCGGGACTGGTCACACGTGGCGTAGACGGACGGGTCCACCGGCTCGCAGTTGCCGCTGAGACAGTCGAGCTGGAGGCGGAAGCGCTTGCCCGCGCCCTCACCGCTGCTGACCACGACGAGATACTCGCCGCCCTGGGCGAAGGTGACGGAGGCCACCTTGCTGAGCTGGCCATAACCCGCGTCATCGTCCTGGGCCCGCACGGTGGTGCCGTAGCTGCCGCTGGCATCCCGGGGGCCGTAAACGAAGAGCCCCGTGTCCAGGGACATGCTGCTGCCCAGGTGCGTCACCTCCAGCTTCGCGCTCGAGCCGGCCGCGACGTTGATGGCGAAGGAGTAGTACTGGAGGGGCGTGGTGAAGGACGTCTGCACCGCGCCGGGGAGCGCCACGCTGCCCAGGAACGTGGTGCTGTCCAGGACGTTGCCACTCGACGGCGTGGGCGGAGGGAAGAGCACCCCCTGCTCCACGGTGTCGACGGCGGGCGGCGCCTCACCCGCGGGCAGGTCGGAGGAACCACAGGCGGCCAGCAGAAAGACAGACACCCACCGGAGCGACTTGAGGGAACGGAGCATTGGCGATGGCCTCGTGGAACGGGGAATGGCACACCCCTGTTCGCCGCCGCCGCCCTGCCCTCCCAGGTGAGCCGCGCGGAGCATAGGCACGCGCGGCTCGGCCACCCCAGGACCTCACACGTCTGTCACCTGATGCACCGGCGCGTCAGGGGGCGGGCTGCAGCGCTTTGCGTTCCTTCGCGCAGACCTGAATCAGCTCGAGCATGCTCATGCTGGCGCCGCCGATGTCGAACTTCTGCTCCTTGAAGTCGGGGTATCGGTTCTCCAGGATTCGCCCCTCCGCGATGCAGTCATTGAGCTGCGAGAGCGCCTCGTTCTTGCGTCCCTTGGAGAGCAGCGACTTCGCCGAGTCGTAGGCCTTCCTCTGGCCATCCTGGAACCGAAGCTCCACGTCCGCCCTCTTCTGGGGCGCCTGCAGCGCCTCCGCCTTCTGGGCGCACTGAGCCATCACCTCCTGGGGCTGGGTGGGCGTGCCGCCCACGAGCACGTCGACCGTGGCGAGGCTGGCGTTCTCCTTCACCATCCTGGCCCCCTCGTCCTGGCAGGCCGTGAGCTTCTCCAGCGCGCTCGCGTACAGCTCCTTCTTCTTGCGCAGGTCCGTGGAGGACGCGGCCGCTTCCGACGCCTTGCTGGCGACGCCCAGGGCCTCACCCGTCAACCGACGCAGCGCCCGCGCCTGCTTCGCGAACTCGAGGGCCTCGACCAGCTTCAGCCACTCGGCGCGAGCCCGCTCCGCGGACGCCGCGTAGCCCGCGTCCTGCCGCTCCAACGCCGCATTCGCCTCGAACATCTGCATGACCTCATCCACGCTCTTCGAGGCGGTCTCCACGTCGCCGTCGGTCGATGAGATGCCCTTCGCGGCTTCGAGCTTCTCCTTCGTCGTGGTCAGCCGGGAAGCAAGCTGGACGCGAGCATCCGCCGCGGCCAGGACGATCTTCCGCCGGTTGATGCGCTCGCCCAGGTCCGCCATGCGCTCCTTGGTCTCCTTCGCGTACAGCGCGTAGTCGCGGTCCTTCTTGACGAACGGGGCACCGACCTCCAGCACCGCGCCAATCTGCTTGACCGCGTTCTCCGCCTCCTGGAGCTGCGCCGGCGACGGCGTCTCCTTCTGAATCTGGATGACCAGCGCCGCCGCGTTCTTCCGCGCCTCGTCGACCTTCACGCGCTGCTGCTGCAGGTCGACCTCGTACCGGCGCCGCTCCATCGTCGCCCGCCCATCCCTGAGCAGCTGGCGCGCGTCGGCGGCGGCTGGGCTGATGGCGGGGTTCTTCACGTGGACCGTCTCCAGCGTCTTCTCCAGGACGACCAGCGCCGTCTTCGCCTCCTCGAACTGCTCGGCGGTCGCGGCCCGCTTCTCGATGTTGCGCAGGGCCTGCATGACTTCGGCGCGAGCCGCATCGAGGGTGCGGACCTGGAGCACCACCTCCACCTCGACGAGCGTGTTCTTCACCTCGGCGAGGTACTGACCGATGGCCTGACTCCTCGCCGCCTGGGGCTCGTACTTGTCCACCAGCTTCCGGCCGACGAACGCCGCCGTCTTGGCCTCGGCGAGCTGCTCGGGCGTGGGCCGCTTCACCCGGAGCGCCTTGGCGGACGCGCGGAGCTCTTCATGGGCGGGCTCCAGCTCCACCTTCACCCGCGAGACACCTGCCTGCACCACGGACTCATCCATCTGGCGCCGGGCCTGGGTGACCTCGGCGCGAGCCTTGTCCGCGTCCGCGCGGTACGCCTTGTCTTGCACCTCGAGCGGCTTGCCCTCCTCGAGCTGCTTCTGCAGCGCGGCCGTCGCCTTGTCGGCGGCCGTGAACTTCTCGTCCGACCAGGCCTTTCCCAGGTCGGCGAGCGCGCTCGCCAGTGACTTGCGGCTCGCATCCAGGAGGCCGCGCTGTTTCTGAGCCGACAGTTGCAGCCACCGCTCATCGAGCGTCTTCCTGTGACGGGCGACGGTCGCTTCGACGTCGGTGAGGTACGAGGAGAACTTCGGGTCCTGGCTCTTCAGGGGCCGGCCCTCCTCCGTCAGCTTCTCGAGCACGTCCACCGCGGCACGCGCCTCGTCCATCGCCTTGGAGCCCGGGTCACCCTGACCGAGCTTCGACATGCGCTCGTTCAGGGGCGCGAGCGCGCTGTCGATGCGCCGGCGGTAATCGTGGATGTGGACCTTCGCCCGCCGCTCATCGACGTACTCGCGGTCGGTCCGGAGCTGCTTGCGCGCGGCGAGGACGCTCTTGGCGTATTCGAGATCTTCCGTCTCGAAGCTCGCTCCCGCATTGAGCGCCTCTTTCAGCGCTTCCATCGCCGCGAGGGCGGCGTCGAGGTCTGCGCCGCGCGGCGGCTCCTGTTCGATTCGCTGAACGGCCGTCGTCAGGGCCGCGCGCGCATTCTCCAAACGCTTCGAGGCTTCCTCGATGGACTTCGCGGCGCCAGCGGCAGGAGGCGCGGCCGGGGCATCGGTGGAGGCGAAGACAAGGAACCCGATAAGCATCAGCACTGAAGTACGTACCATTCAGGGAAACCTACTACAGCGAGGCGGTGGGAGCCTCGGCATAGTGTCCGCGTCCCCCGCCTGGAGATGCGGTCAGGCTGCATCAAGGTGGCCCAGATGAAGCGCCAACTCGCCTGGGCGCACGCGGGGCGAAAAGGCACCTCCCAGCATCGACGTGGAGAGAGGGGCCCGCGCGGTTCCCCTTCGCGCGGGCGTCAGGGCCGCAGACGGAAAGGCACCTTCACCACACGGTAGACGGCGACAGGCCGACCCTCGAGCAACGCGGGCTGGTAGCGCCAGGTGCTCACCGCGCGCATCGCGGCGGACACGAAGGGCTCTTCACCTCGCATCACGGAGACGTCGCGCACCTCGCCACGCTCCGTGACGACCAGCTTGAGGACGACCAGTCCCTCGCGCCCCGCGGCACGCGCATGTTGGGGGAACTCCGGCTGGAGGTTGCCCGCACGTTCCACGGGGGGCTTCGCGTTCTCCGGCAGTTGGATGGGCCCCGTGGGAGCCGAAACCTGGAGCGTGCCTTCGGCCACCGCGCCTGGCTGCTCCGCCATGGGCTTCGCGGCCCCGGGGACATCCAGGGGCATGGGCGCGCTCAGGGACGCTCCCGACATCCACTCGGAGCTCCCCGAGCCCTCCGCGCTGGCAGAGGACGTACCCGGAGACGACGAGCGTCCTCCGCGCTCACGCTGCAGCCGCTGACTCAAGAGCACCTCACCCGAGCCCCCCGCGAGCACGCGGTCCGAGCGATACCCCTCCCGCACGAACGTCACCTCCGCGGTGGCCATGCCGCCCGCGTCGGGTGGCACCTCCAACACGAACGGCGTGGTGCCCCGCTCCACTCCCTTCCAGAAGACACGCGCCCCCTCCGGCTGACTGGAGATGTGGAAGCGCACGGGGCGAGGCGCAACTGGCGCCGTCACGGAGGGTGGCGCCTGCCGCACCGATTCGGAAGGCGAGGACACCGCGACCAACGGCGGCGACTCCACGGGCGCTCGCGGACGGCGGGCCCCGAGCAGATAGGCGCCAGCTCCGCAGACGAGCAACACGCCCAGGCCCGCTCCCATCCTGAGCGCCCTTCGGCGGAAGCCCGGACGCGGAGAGTCCGGACTGAGCACGGAGGACTCGTCCAGGATGATGTCCAGGACCAGGGTGCCCTGAACACCGCTCGTGGTGGACCGCATCGATGGCGCGAGGGACATGCCGACAGGCCCGGTCACCGCCTCTCCAGGGCCGGTATCCAGCGAGATGGCCGTGCCCGGACCCGCCGCTCCGCGCAATGCCTCCAGGAGCGCCTCCATCGACTCGTAGCGGTGCGCGGGCTGTTTCTCCAGACAGCGGCGCACGACAGTCTCCACGGACGCGGGAATGGCCACGTCCGGGCGCACCGCCTGGAAGCGCGGTGGGACCTCCTTGTGGTGCGCGAAGATGAGCTCCAGCGGGTCCTGCATCAGGAAGGGCGGCCGCCCCATGAGCATCTGGTACAGCACCACCCCGAGCGCGTAGACGTCGCTGCGCGCGTCCGCCAGGTTGCGCGCCTGCTCCGGGGCCATGTACGTGGGCGAGCCCAGGAAGGTTCCCACCTGGGTGATGTCCGGCACCGACAGGTGGCTGGCACCCTCCACGACGAAGGGCTTCACCAGTCCGAAGTCGAGCACCTTCACGTGGTCGCGCTCCGCGCTCCCCTCCTCCGCCAACAGCATCACATTGGCGGGCTTCAGGTCGCGGTGCACCACTCCCAGACGGTGTGCCTCGCGCAGGGACCGACACACCTGTTGGGCGATGTCCACCGCGCGCGGCCAGGGCAGCGGCCCGGCTGTGAGGTGCTCCGCCAGCGTGCGCCCCTCCAGGTACTCCATGGCGATGTAGAAGGTCCCGTCATCCGTCTTCCCGTAGTCGATGAGGGTGACGGTGTTCGGGTGGCGAAGCTTCGCCGTGACGCTGGCCTCCAGGAAGAAGCGCCGCTGGAACTCCGGGTCGTTCGCGAAGGGGAACGTGGGGCTCAGCACCTTGAGCGCCACCATCCGTTCGAGCGGGAGCTGGAGGGCGCGATACACCCGGCCCATTCCCCCGGCCCCCAGCGGAGCCAGCACCCGGAAGCGCTCGTGGAGCACCTGGCCGAGGAGTGGGTCCACCGGCGAAGTCGAGGGGTGCGATTCGGTCTGCATGGCGATCACCTGAGCAGGAACCGTCGCATGCACCCGTCACGGAGGCGTGCCGTGCACATCACGTCATGGCCAACACCCCGTCACGACCCTCCGGACGGTGGAGCGGATTGGCACCGACGTCCATCGGCTCACGACGCGGCCTACGCGCTGGAGCGCTGAAGCCGCCCCGGACACCACCTCCAGCGCCGCGAGGCTTCGCGGCGGGCTGGAGGCGGGAGCGCGCCTACTGGATGGTGATAGGGATGTTGTAGAGGAAGCACACCGGGACCTTCTGGGGCTTGTACTCCCAGCCCGCCTTGAGTCCCTGGATGATGTCCTCGTCCGCGCCAGGCACGGACTTCACCGGCGTCACTTCGTACACGCTGCCGCTGGTGGAGACGCACACCTTGTAGATGCCCTGCAGCGTCTGACCGCGGTGGGACTGCTTGAACACCTCCGACAGGCGCGGCGACGTCTGGCGCACCACGTCACGCTGGATGACGAAGGGCGGCACGTTCTTGGGCTTCACCGGCTCGGCGGGGCCCGTTCCACCCACCACCC
>NZ_JABUMQ010000680.1:0-1168 GCF_013336645.1 Myxococcus sp. CA039A
TGGAGGAGCCGGGTGTCGAGAAGCTCTCCGGACTTCGTCGCGTCGTGTGCAGTGGTGAGGCCCTCCCCGCCGAGCTCGTCCGCCGCGCGCACGCCCTCCTTCCCGCCTCCGCCGAGGTCCACAACCTCTACGGCCCCACCGAGGCCGCCGTCGACGTCTCCTTCTGGCACTGCGCCCGGGGCGACTCCCGACACTTCGTCCCCATCGGTCGCCCCGTCTCCAACACGCAGCTCCACGTCCTCGACGCCACCGGACTCCCTACTCCCGTCGGCGTGCCGGGCGAGCTCTTCATCGGCGGCGTCCAGGTCGGCCTCGGCTACCTCAGCCGTCCCGCGCTCACCGCCGAGCGCTTCCTCCCCGACGCCTTCTCCGCCATCCCCGGCGCGCGCCTCTACCGCACCGGCGACGTCGCTCGCTGGCTGCCTGACGGCTCCCTCGAGTACCTCGGCCGCGCCGACTTCCAGGTCAAGCTGCGCGGCTTCCGCATCGAACTCGGTGAAATCGAGGCCGCGCTCCTCGCGGCTCCCGGCGTCGCCGATGCCGTCGTCGTCCTTCGCGAGGATGCTTCCGCTCCCCGCCTCGTCGCCTATCTCGTCGCCTCCGCCGAACTCGACACCCAGGCCCTGCGCGCTTCCCTCTCCCAGCGCCTGCCTGAGTTCATGGTGCCCTCGGCCTTCGTGACGCTGCCGACGCTGCCCCTGTCTCCCAACGGCAAGGTCGACAGGCGGGCCCTGCCAGCTCCGGACCTGAAGCCTCGCGAAGCGGGAGACTTCCTCGAACCCCAGACTCCGTCACAGCAGGCGCTGGCCCGCATCTGGACCGAGCTGCTGGGCGTGCCGCGCATCGGCCTCCGCGACAACTTCTTCGAGCTGGGCGGCGACTCCATCCTCGCCATCCAGGTGGTCTCACGCGCGCGTCAGGCCGGCCTGCATCTGGCCGCAAACCAGCTCTTCCAACACCAGACACTGGAAGCGCTGGCGCGCGTGGCGAAGCAGCAAGGTGGGCCGCAGGTCGATTCGGGCATGGTGCTCGGCACCTCCCTCCTGACGCCCATCCAGCTCGACTTCTTCGAGAAGGAACTCCTCGAACCGCACCACTTCGCCCAGGCCTTCATGCTCGCGTCGAGCGAGCCGGTGGACGTCCCGTGCCTGGAAGCGGCGCTGCGCGC
>NZ_JABUMQ010000681.1:0-1149 GCF_013336645.1 Myxococcus sp. CA039A
CGCCAGCCGTTGGCCGCGATGCGATCAATCAGTCGCTTTGCCGTTTCAAAGGACCACGTGCCGACGTGTTGAAAGCCGCGCTGCTCCAGGAATCGAATTTGCTTCGGCGTCGTCAGCCCTTCCGCCCGCCGTTTCTCCAGGCGCTCCAGCAGTTTGGTCGCCTTGCCGGCATTATCGATTTCGTCCGGGAAAATGCCGAGCTTCTCAAGCGTGCGAATCTGTTTTTCAGAAGGCGGCGCCATTTCCCATCCGAACGACGGGACGTAGCTGGACAGGTCTTCCGCTTGGATACTCATTTCGAATTGCAGCGGGTCGACCAGCTTGCGCTTCCGGCGTTTCATCTCTTCCAGCTGCTTGGCGAGCGCTTCCTCGCGCTGCGCAATCACGTCCTCGGCGGCTTGCTTCTCCACCGCCTCGAGGTCCAGCGGAATGCCGGCCTGTTCGATCTGCTTGGTCATCGCCTTGGCGATCTCCTCATTCTCGGCGATCAAATGCGCTGGATGGCAGAGCTCGTGCCGTTCGGTATGCCACAGGAAGTCAAGCAGCAGAAGCTCCGTCTTCCCCGGAAACAGCCGGGTACCGCGCCCGACCATTTGGCTGTATAAGCTGCGGACCTTCGTTGGCCGCAAGACGACGACACAATCGACGCTCGGGCAGTCCCACCCTTCCGTCAGAAGCATGGAGTTGCAAAGGACATTGTATTTCCCATTGTCGAAATCTTCTAAAATTTCCGCCCGGTCCGGTGATTCGCCGTTTACCTCGGCCGCCCGGAAGCCAACAGCATTCAGAATGCGGGTAAACTTTTGGCTTGTTTTGACCAGTGGTAGAAACACGACAATCTTCCGATCCTGCGCGACTCGCCACATCTCGGCTGCGATCTGCTCCAAATAAGGGTCAAGCGCCGTGCCCAAGTCGCTGGTACTGAAGTCTCCAGACTGCTGTCTGACTGCGGACAGGTCCAATTGCAACGGGATCGTCAGGGCCTTGATCGGACTGAGATAGCCTTCCTTGATCGCTCTCGGCAATGTATACTCGTATGCAAGGCTCTCAAAGTAGGAGCCCAAATTCCGCATATCGCCCCGATCCGGCGTGGCCGTGACACCCAGGACGTTGGCCGACTCGAAATACTGTAACACGCGCTGGTAGCTG
>NZ_JABUMQ010000682.1:0-1147 GCF_013336645.1 Myxococcus sp. CA039A
GTCCATCCCCTCCCGCCCCGCCGACGATGAAGAAGACGAGGACACCAGCGCCCCTTCGGGGCCGAAGGAAACCTCCGAGAAGACGCAGATCCGCCCCGCGCCCCCCGAGCGCCCCCGCCGCTGAAGTTTGACTGACAGTCCTCGAGTGCTCCCACCGCCCTACCTGGGCGGTGGGGTCAGCTCCCACCGCACGCACCGAGAGCGTGCGCGATGCCACCCGAGGTGAGCAGCCCCTGATTCCCGGCCTTGCGAGGAGGTCGTGTCGGGGGGAAAGTGATCGTGTGTTGATCTCCCTCGTCGCCGTTCTCTCCGTGGTCGCCCAGGCGCCCACGGCGCTCCCGCAGGGGCCCCTGAGTGTGTTGATCGCCCCACCGGATGCGACGGGAGCCCCGGCCCACATCGTCGAGTTCGCGCAGGAGCACGTGGCGGAGCAGCTCGAGTCGCGCGGGCTGCGCGTCATCCGCATCGAGAACGTCACTCGGAAGCTGCCCGCCACGCGGCGCCGCACGCTGCTGCGCTGCAAGCGCACGGAGGCCCCGTGTCTCCAGTGGCTCGGCACGGCCAGCAAGGCGGAGGTCGTCCTGGTGGCGGAGCTGGGCCCACGTGCTGGCGGCTACCGCGCCGGGGCGCGCGCCTATGCGGCGAAGGACGGCATGCTCATCTCCGAGCACTTCGTCCTCGACGTGCCGGAGGACAAGCTCCTGGACGCCCTCACCCAGGCCCTGGACGTGGTGGTGCTCAACACGCAGCGCGCGCTGCGGGGACTGCCTCCCGCGCCGCCCATCGACGACGTGCCACCTCCCACGCGGGTGGCCCGGCCTTCCGTGAAGGACGCGCCGCCGCCCGTGGAGCGCGTCACGCCACCGCCGACGGAAACACCGTCCGTCGCCGTCGCCACGACGTCCTCCGCGCGCCGCTGGGCGTGGCTGCCCGCGGCCGGAGGCGTGGTGCTGGCGGGAGTGGGGACGGTGTTCTACCTGAAGGCCCGGGACCGGTATGACACCCTGGAGAAGGGGACGGTCGACGCGCCCGTGCGCGACTCGAAGGCGCTGGTGTCGGAAGGAAAGCAGGCGCAGACGGTGAGCCGCGTGGCCCTTGGCGTGGGCGCCGCGGGCATCGTCGCTGGCGCGGTGATGTTCCTGTGGCC
>NZ_JABUMQ010000683.1:0-1132 GCF_013336645.1 Myxococcus sp. CA039A
GCTCATGGTGCGGGTACATGCCTACCTCAACGCGCGGAATGCACAGCGCTCTGCCTGTCCATCCCTGCGCCGAGCCGACCTCAGGCGTGCCTCCTGACGTCGTGCGAGAATCGAGATCGTTGGTTTAGACAGGCTGAATGTTTCGTCCACGGTTGTCTGAAAGCCCGGGCGCGCGCTGCGTCATCGGAGGCGTGGTTTCAGCGATGAGTTCAATGACCTAGTCTCGAAGTGCAACACGCACCTGAGACCCGTTCCTGGAGGACGCATGCGAAGCATTCTCGGAGGACTGCTGGCGGCGGCGCTGTTGGTGGGCTGCGGTGGTGGCAACGAAGGCGGAGACGAAGTCCCCTCGCCCGAGGGTGAGGTGTCCGCACAGGCCATCTGCGAGAGCCAGTACGTCATCAAGTACTACGACAAGACCTATACGACGGTGCTCGGCACGATGCAGTGCGCCTGTGGCGCGGATCCAGTCTTCACGGGCACCCTGACGCCCTATCCGAAGCGGTACAACCAGGGCGCCTGTCCCTGAGTGGCTCACGGCCCGCTCCGTGTCCTGGAGCGGGCCGTCTTCCCCTCGGAGTTACCGCACTCCGAGCAGGCGCAGCCCCGCCGCGGTGACGGCCGCCGCGACCACCACCGCGATGAAGGGCAGCCTCCGCCAGGCCAGGAGCGCGCCGACGAACACCCCCGCCGGCCGCGACCACCCCACGAAGCCTCCCTGCGCCACCAATGTCGACGTGGCCACGAGCGCCGCCAGCATCGCGATGGTCGCCATGGACATCAGCTCCTGCACCCTCGCGGACAACTGGAGCCGCTCGCTCAACAGCGGCCCGGCGATGCGAAAACCAAACGTCCCCAGGGCCAGGACCAAAATGGGCAACAGCGTCATCGCAGGGCCACTCCCACGGCGAGAATCGACAACAACACCGGCACACCCGCGGGCAACAGCGGCGTCGCCACCAGCGCGATGAGCGCCCCCACCAGCGCCACCCGACGCGCCTTCGTGGCCCTGCTCTTCGCCGCATCGGGCGCGTCCGCCTCCTTGGGAGGAAGCAGCGACGGGAGCAGCAGCGCGAGCATGCTCGCGGGGAACGCCGCGTCGAGCCCCAGCAGTTCGGGATTGCCCACCGCG
>NZ_JABUMQ010000684.1:0-1131 GCF_013336645.1 Myxococcus sp. CA039A
GCTCGCGGGTGAATTCGCGCAGGAGCGTGTCCCCGGCCAGCTCCGGGATATCCACCATGTGCCGGGCGCGCTCGAGCGCGTTGCGCAGCTCGCGCACGTTGCCCGGCCAGGTGTGCCCGTTGAACTGCTCGCGAATCTTCTCCGGCAGCCGCAGCCACAGCCCCTCGCCGGCGAACGCGTCCACGAGGAGGGGGATGTCCTCCTTGCGGTCTCGCAGGGGCGGCAGGTTGACGGTGAAGACAGAGAGGCGGAAGTAGAGGTCCTCGCGGAAGCGGCCCGCCTGCGTCTCCGACCAGAGGTCCTTCTTGCTGGCCACGACGATGCGCGCGTCGAAGGAGATGGGCGTGGACGCGCCGAGCCTGCGGAACTCGCGGTCCTCAATCGCACGCAAGAGCTTGGGCTGGAGGTCCAGCGCCAGGTCGTCGATTTCGTCGAGGAAGAGGGTGCCGCCGTTGGCGCGCTCCAGGCAGCCGATGCGCTGGCTGACGGCGCCGGTGAAGGCGCCCTTCTCGTGGCCGAACAGCTCGCTCTCGATGAGGGAGTCGGAGACGCTGGCGCAATCAAAGACGACGAGCGGCCCGGGTGCGCGCGGGCTGAGCTTGTGGATGGCCTTGGCGGCGGCGCCCTTGCCGGAGCCCGTCTCGCCGACGAGCAGGAGCGTGGAGTCGGTGGGGGCGATGCGCTGGAGCAGCGCGAAGATCTGCCGCATCGGCAGGCTGCGGCCCACCAGGTCTCCCAGCCGGTCCTCCAGCGTGGGCTCCACCTGGACGGGGGCGAGCTGGGGGCTGAAGCGCAGGCGCACGTCGCCCACTTCGAGCAGGGCGCCGGGGCGCAGGTACGCCTCGCGGATTTGGGCGCCGTCGAGGAAGGTGCCGTTGGTGGAGCCCAGGTCCTGGACGAGGAAGCGGTCGCCCTGGCGGCGCACCACCAGGTGATTGCGGCTCACCGTGGGGTGGTCGATGACGACGTCGTTGTCGGGCGCCTTGCCCACGCGAAGCGCTTCGTTGGCGAGCGGGAAGACGGTGCCGGCACGCTCGGTATCCAACAGGACGAGGTGGAACTGTTGCGCGGAGAGTCGCTCACCCTGTGCCCGTGCATTGATGACCGTGTGCGCGGGGATGGGGGCTGGGG
>NZ_JABUMQ010000685.1:0-1128 GCF_013336645.1 Myxococcus sp. CA039A
CCATTCCCAGGCCCGCCACCGCGCCCCACGCGCCGCCTTCACCGGGACGCCCGCCCCAACCTCCCAGCAGGTGCAACTCCAGGCCCGTGTCCCTGCTCCGACGCCGCATCACCACGGCGGTACCGTCCAGGTGCGCCAGCGTCAGGGGTTTCGAGGTGCCTCCCCCCTTCCCCCAGTCATGCGCCGCCGACAGCGCCAGCGTGTAGCGCCCGGAAACAGGCGGGCGGCCGAAGAGGACATGCTGCATGTCCAGGGCGACTTCCGCCCCCATCAGACGAGCGCCCAGCAGGTCCGAAACGAAAGCCTCCGCGTATACCGGCCCCAGCGTCCCCGTCCCCACCACTCCGGCCGGGTGATAGTCGGGGTTGGCTCGGTTGCTGTAGCGCCGCACCAGGTGCCCCGACAGCAGGGAGTAGCCGTCCAGCATTCCCACCCACACTGAGTTGGGTGTGTCACTGCCCACCGAGAAGAGGCGCACCACCTGGCCCCAATCGGACAGCGTGTCCCAGTCCTCCTTCCTCACGAAGCCCGCCCCTTCGCCGCCACCCCACAGCCGCAGCCGCACCGGGGCTCCGAGGTTGAGACGAAACGACTCGCCCTGGTCGAAGACAAACCCGGGCTCCACCTGCACGAAGCCTTCGTCGCTGCCCGCGCCTCTTCGAGGGAGCAAGGTCCACGTCGTGGCCTCCATGCGCAGCGCGTTCGTCCACCGCGATATCGAGTCGGGTGCGGGCGGTGGCGTGGACTCCTCCTCGGGCTGAGCCTCCGCGCCCCCGCTGGAAGACTCGGGCGTCAGGGCCTGCTCCAGCTCGCGGATGGCGGCTTCCCTTTGCTCCCAGTGCCCAGGGGCGACCTCCTCCTCGGCCCACCCCACCCCGGGTAGCAGCAGCGGCAACACGACGGCCCAACTCCGACGCGCGAACATCGACGCCTCCCATGAACGCCCCGGCGGGGGATGGAGAAGGGCAGAGGTTCCCAGCCCGGTCCGACACGCCGGGGCCGCGAGGGACGGACCCTTCTCGTGCCCAGGTCCTGCTCCCGGGCCTGGGGCGGCCACGGGAGAGAAAAACGCGACAGGAATGCGCCACCTGCTCCGAGAGGGCCTCTTCCCCTTGGAGCTGTCTCTTA
>NZ_JABUMQ010000686.1:0-1120 GCF_013336645.1 Myxococcus sp. CA039A
CGATCGCCGTTTCCCCTTTGGTATCTCCAGCTGCGGCCGTAATGACCAATGCGCCTAACTGTCTAATTTGCATAAATGACCCCTCTCCGCCCTTTTTGGGCATAAAAATAACCCCGATCGGCTCAGGACTGTACTTTTCTTATTCAACATACGAACTTACTTTATTGCAATATTTCTATCACGAATTCTGCTTCCCGTTCTTCAACTTGCTTCCAACTTGTCCCTTCCGGAACATCAGCCCTATAAGGATCTTCTCCCGTCCCGGTGCCGATTCGAGATACAGTTACGGTGTCGCTCATCATAAAACCTCCACAGAAAATTTATCGGCATAAAGCGACGCTGGCGTTCCGGTTGTCCCAAATCTGACCCCCGCCTTTGTTGCTGTTGAATTGAAGTTATCAGTTATTTCCGTTATTAACGATCCATTTAAATAAAGTCCTATTATATCGTTATTAGCCACAGCCATGACCGAGTACTCAGTGTTTGCATCTATTGTTGCCGCTATGTTCGCAGAAGTTGTAAATGTTCCTGCGACACACTTAACCAGTTGAACCGAACCTGCACCTCCAGAAGTTTTGCTTGGGCGTGCTACCCAAAAGTTATTTGCATCGCTCATACGAAATATAACGCCGACATTCCTCGTTATCAGATCAGCACCAATATTTACCGTTAGACTAAATCGACCGTTGCTCAGTCCCGACTCCAACGAACAAATAGCTTGCCCACTGACGACGGTAGGGGATTTCAAAAGGTTGCCACTAATTTGCAAATCCCCGACATCTTCCGACCAAATTTGACCTGTATCCGCTGTCCCTATAGATGCAGAGTCAGAGCGATCAAACGTATCATATACCTTTACGCCTTTCTCAATCAATTTAGCCACCAATTGTGCAGATCGGTCATCAAAAGCACCGCCTCCGGCAATTTTACCCCATGCCATACGATCACCTCATAGCAAGGGCTTTGTATGCCACTGTAGTTGTGATGGTAACACTCGTAAATGGGTCAAACTTACCTTCAAACGGCTCTTTTGGGTCTACCGTAATCGTGATACCGTTTATCGTAAAAGTCAGAGCCGTTGAAGCGTCTCTGTTTACGATAGCGAACCCTGTCATGGGAG
>NZ_JABUMQ010000687.1:0-1117 GCF_013336645.1 Myxococcus sp. CA039A
CCCGCCCACTCGCCTCCGCGCACCTTCCACCAGATCTGCGGGTCTCCGAACTTCCGCCAGAGGAAGACGAAGTAGAGCGAGGTCATCACCAGCGGTATCGCCAGCGCGAGCATGTCGCGGTGGAACCACGCCCGAAGCCCGCCCCCACGAGAGCGCACCTGCTGGAACAAGAGGGACAGGCCCGCCGCCAGGGACAGGTGCCGCGCCAGACCGCCGAAGCCCAGGGCGAGCGCCGCCCACCAGTGACGGCCGCGCAGACTCAAGAGCAGCGCGAGCGCGGTGAGGAACACCATCCACGACTCGGGGTAGCCCGCGGACTGGAAGAAGGCGAAGGGATACGCCGTGAAGAGCAGCAGCGAGACACGGGCCGTCTCCTCGCCTTCCAGCGCGCGAAACAGCCGATACAGGACGATGAGTCCCAACAACCCGGCGACGTTGGCCACCAGCACCAACGAGACCTGGATGCTCAGGCCCGTGGCGTCTCGCACCCACCGCCCCAACATGGGCAGCAACGGGAAGAAGTTCGTGGCCTGGGGGCGCTCATAGCCCTTCTGCGCGATCTCCATGTACCAACCACAGTCCCACCGACAGAACGCATCCAGCCCCGCCGGGCCCACCTGCTGGAAGGGCGCGCGGTGGAGCCTGTTGTCGAACGCGAGCGATACGCGCGCGAGCAGCAACAAGGCCAGACGGCTGAAGAAGAAGAGCCCCACGGGAAAGGCCAGCTCCGCGCCCAGCACGCGCAACCGCGCGCCCAGGGACATAGGCAGCGGCGCCTCTCCTGAAACAGGAACATCGGTGGACATGCGGTGGAGAAATCCGAGGGTGCGGGAACGGCGGACACCCTACCCTACTCCTTCGCCCTTCACAGCGGGGAAGACCCCGGCGGCCGTGCCCAGAACGACCCCGGGAATGGTAGTCTCATCTGTCTCGCCCAGGTTGCGCGGGTGCGAGGAGCCTGGGAGGTCCACATCATGCGTGCAAAGGCTGGCTGGGTCGCGACCGCGGGAGTCGTGACGGCCCTTGGAGTCGCCGCGCTGCTGCGCCAGGAGCTGACGGCGCGAATCCGTCCGCCTCCTCCGGCCGCCATCACGCCCGTCCCCCTCCAACCCACGGC
>NZ_JABUMQ010000688.1:0-1117 GCF_013336645.1 Myxococcus sp. CA039A
CTAACCCTCTTCAGGAAAGTCCGGTAAGGCGCAGACCCGCGTGAAGGAAGAAGGCGGCGAGAACATCGTGGCGGTGGCCCAGGCGCACGAATGAAGCGCGTGCCTGGGCGCGCAGCTCGGCGACAGAGTCGGGCGTGGCATTGCGCAGCTCGGCCTTCACCATGCCGTTGCAGCCCTCCTCGGGATTGAGGTCTGGCGCATAGCCTGGTAGCCGTTCAAGGCGGAAGTCCTCGGGGTGGCGTGCGACGAAGTCGAGCGTCTCGGCACTGTGGTGCTGGTTGAGACCGTCCCACACGATAGTGAGCGAACGACCCACCTTCCTGCGGAAGTAGCGCAGGGCAGTGATGACGTCCCGGCTGGTGAAGCTGCCCTCCCGGTGGCGCGAATACAGGCGCGCCGGCCTGTGGCCGTACGGGGCAACGAGGGCGACGATGCTGGAGACTTCGCGCCGCTTGTCACGACGGCGCAGGATGGGCGGATGCCCGACGGGCGCCCAGGTAGACGCTACGCGGGCCCGAAACGAACTACCTGTCTCGTCCACGAAGGCAATGGCCCGCCCGCTTCTTCGAGCCCCCTTTTGATGCGGGGCCAGTCGCGCTTCAGCCATGCTTCCACCAACGCATCGTCACGCTCCTTGGCTCGCGTGCGGGGCTGCTGTGGACTTAAACCCAACCGGTGAAGGCACTCGGCCAGGTAATTGGGGTGGTAGTGCACTCCGAACGTACGCTGGATGAGGTGCGCCACTCGCGTGAGCGTCCAGCGCTCGGTAGGGAAGCCACACGTACGCGCCCCTGCCCTTACCAACTCCGAGACCTGCTGCCATTCCCCCAAACTCAACTTCGACGGCCGGCCCGTGCGCGGCCTCGCCTTCAACCCGCGTGTGCTGCCGCCCGCCTCGTGCAGTCGCCGTGCCCAGCGACTGACCGAGGCCTCGCTGACACCCACACGGCGTGCAACCTCCGCCTGCGATAGGTGCCCCCGCCGCAGGAGTTTCCCGGCCGCAAGCCGCCGCTCCTCAAGCTGCTGCACTGTCCAGTGCTTTGGCTGCCACGCCATGGACGCCCCCCTCCATGGCATAACCCTCAGCCCCTAACCCGACTTCCCTGAAGGGGTTTAG
>NZ_JABUMQ010000689.1:0-1110 GCF_013336645.1 Myxococcus sp. CA039A
GAGCCGGCCCCGAGGGGAGGCGAAGCCGTCTAGACTCCGAAGGGCATGGCGGAAAAGCTCGGAGCGATCCTGGTCCGTAAGGGCCTCCTCACGCAGGCGCAGCTCGACGAGGCCCTGAAGGCCCAGCTCATCTACGGTGGGCGGTTGGGGTCCATCCTCATCGAGCTGGACTTGCTGGACATCGACACGGTGGCGATGGTCCTGGGGGAGCAGACGCGCTACCCGGTGGCCCAGGAGGCCGACTTCGAGGTCGTCACCGACGCGACGCTGAGGTTGCTGCCGGCGGCGCTGGCGGAGAAGCACCTGGCCTTTCCGCTGGCCCAGGAGGGGCGCCGGTTGAAGGTGGCGATGGCGAGCCCCTTTGAAATCCAGCACACGGACGCGCTCGGGTTCATCACGGGCCTGCGCATCCTTCCGCACATCACTCCGGAACTGCGGCTGTTCCACTACCAGGCGCAGCGTTACGGCATCCGTCGCGAGTCGCGCTCCATGAGCATGGCCACGGCGCGGCGCGCGGTGCAGCCTCGGGGCGCGGTGGCACCGGGGCGCGGGGTGATGGTTCCGCTGCCCGAGGTGGCTCCGCCTCCAGCGCCCGTACGCGCGGAGCCGGGCACGGAGGGGATATTCGGGGGGCTGGCGCCCGGGCAGTTCCTGAGCGACGACGCCGAGGACGTGGCGGCGGAGGACGTGGAGTGGAGCGCGTCGAGCGCTTCCGGGGCCGGGATTTCCGGCGACGCGATGGAGCTTCGAGGAAGCGCTCGGGCCGAGGCAGGGCCTCCGATGCTGGCACCTTCGGGTCCACCGCAACTTGCTCCCGTGGCGGTGGCTCAAGGGGGGAACCGGATGGATGGGCCGCCCCGACTGTCGCCCGCTGCGCCGCCGCGGCTGTCTCCGCCCGTGGCTCCGCTGGAGCTGGAGGTGGCGGAGGAAATTGAGCCGGAGGAAGAGTTCGAGGCGGCGGAGGAGATCGACCCCACCGAGGAACTGGAGCTCGTGGACACCGAGGAGGTGCTCGAGGGCGTCATGGAGGAGGTCGTGGAGCCTCCCGCGCCGAGACCGCCGGTGTTCGCGGGGCAGGGCGAGCGAGGTGTCGTGGGGGAGGGGCAGGGA